>CAZNBC010000069.1:0-7424 GCA_964571125.1 uncultured Bacteroides sp. | reverse complement strand
GCCTGACGGAAGAGGTCGCGGACACGCGAGGCACCCACACCTACGAACATCTCTACGAAATCGGAACCCGACATCGAGAAGAAAGGCACATTAGCCTCACCGGCCACAGCCTTGGCAAGGAGGGTCTTACCCGTTCCGGGAGGGCCAACAAGGAGGGCACCCTTGGGAATCTTGCCACCCAGATCGGTATAGCGCTGAGGATTCTTCAGGAATTCTACAATTTCCTCTATCTCGGTCTTAGCCTCGGAGAGTCCTGCCACATCCTTAAAAGTGACCTGTATGGGGCCGTCCTTGTCAAATATCTTCGCCTTGGATTTGCCAACGCTGAACACGCCTCCGGCTCCACCGTCCTTGCCGCCCATACGGCGCATCATGAACAGCCAGAAGACGATGAGCAGCACAATCGGCCCGAAACCCCACAGAAGATTACCGTAGTCAGTACTTTTCTCGTAGTTGACATCACCGGTAAACACATTCTGATTACGCCATGTATCTATCTTCTCCGCGAGCTTGTCAGCCGATGGAATGTCGGTCTGAATCATAGCGCTCACGCCTGCATCAGGCTCATAGTTGCCTGAAAAGACTACCTTCGCAAGCGAATCGTTGAGCACGGCCTCAGCCTGATTCTTATTGGTAAAGACTATTATTTTCTTTACTCCGCCCGACTCTACGTATGATTCAAACTTATTGTACGACACCTCCTTGGTCATGGAGTTATCATCAATATAGAGCAACCCCGCGAGGAACAAAATAACGATGGCATACATCCAAAGTATATTGAAACCGAACCGTACCAGAGGTTTCTTAGGCTTTTTGGGCATGGAATTTTTAGGCATAACGTAGATGGACTATATTATGAGGGGAAATGAAGTCGAAAATATATAGAAGGGCAAGGGATTACAGCAAGTCAGGAATCTCCGTGACAACAGCATCGCTCCACAGGCTCTCAAGGTCGTAATGGCTTCGCACTTCAGGAGCGAAGACATGCACGAGCGTATCGCCGTAATCTATCACAATCCACTGGCAGCTGCGATAACCGTCGTAGTTGTAGGGCTTGATGCCGCCATGCTCGAGCAGATAGTCACGGACACTGTCGGCTATCGATGACACATGCATCGCTGAGGTACCCTCGCAGATTATAAAATTATTGACAGCGGCACCTTCTATGCCGGAGAGGTCGATAGTGGTGATGTTACGGCCCTTGCGGTCGCGTATTCCTTCGATTATCAGTGATGTAATATCAGGTGTTTGAGTCATCTGAGGTCGGTTATGGTTTAGCCTTGTTCACGCTGTGTGAAGGCGGCCTTTGGGTTGCAAAAATAGTAAAAATTCCCGCACTTGCGAAAACGGAGGTCAACTGTACTTAAAACAAATATCATGCCAAAAAAGGTTCTGCACAATATTTGATTATCTTCCACCGTCATTCATACCGTATGCTTCGGGCAGGCGAGAGGGTGGATATCATGTGAGAGGGCAGTATCAGCATGAGGCACGACACTACGGCCACGCCCACATTCAGGGCCAGGATGTACCACCAGTTGATTTCCACAGGCACGTACGCCAGATAATATGCCTCGGGGTCAAGGGGCAACAGATGCCACTTATACTGCACATAGAGGAGTCCGAGCCCTATAATATTGCCAATGATAAGCCCGCGTGCCACAAGCCGTTCGGCCATGACTATGAATACGGCCCTTACGAGCGAATTGTCAGCCCCCATAGCCTTAAGCAGTCCTATGGTGTTCACTCTGTCAAGTATCAATATGAACAAACTGGATATGAGCGTAAAGCCTGACACAAGCGTCATGAGTATCAGTATGACCACCACATTCGTATCAAGCAGCTCAAGCCAGTTGAAATACATCGCTCCGGCCTGACGCACATTCGTCACCTCATAGATGCGCCCTGGTGTTTCGTCAAGGCTCAGCTGCATGGCTGCCGTACGCAAACGCTCGGCCACCACATCAGGTTCCTCTCCGCGTATACCGTTTATCTCCACCGCACCTACCGTCGTGGAATCAACCCCGGCGAGTTGCTGAAGCAGCAGAGCCGGAGTAAAGGCATAGAGGTTGTCATAATCACTGAAGCGGGTGTCGTACACGGCCTTCACGGTAAGACGCCGCGAGGCAATGTTATTGTCACGGAAAAAATGGGCATAGATACGGTCGCCTGTCTTGGCTCCGAGTTTGCGCGCCATCTCCGACGATATGACTATGGTATTCGTCAGTTCCTCGTCGCCACTCGCGTAGTGAGGAATTTCTCCGCTCACCAACGCACGGCGTATGAATGTCCAGTCAAAGTCAGGCGACACCCCTTTGATGACCACTCCGGTAAATGCGCTGTCGGTCTTGAGTATGCCGGGCTGACGCACGGAGTAGGAAACCCTAACATCCTCCCCTGCCGTCTGAGCAATGACTTTGCGCAGCGAGGGGGTAAGTTCAAAACCGTTGGTTTCATATTCACCCGTACGCATGTCGTGGGCATAGATAGTGACTTCCGACTCGAAACCTGTCACCTTCTCGCGTATCTCGTGCTTGAAGCCCGTAACCACAGCTATGGACACCATCATCACTATCAGCGCCAGGGCTATGCCGGCCACCCCTACAGCCACTCCGGGAGGTGTGGGACGTCCCGCTCCGGGATTGAAGCTAAGACGGCGCCCAAGAAATATCGGAAGATTCATGAACTTTGGCTTGAGGTTACTGATTCATACGTTTGAGAAGGTTGTACGAGGCTACCACGCCAAGTTCTCCGGCCTTACTCAGGTCGGCACTTCCCGCCTTGCGGTTACCGAGACGGAAATAGACATATCCGCGGTCATAGTAAGCCTCGCCGAAAGCGGGCTGCAACTCGATGGCTTTATTGAATGCACTCAACGCTGAGGTATAGTCATGCATTTCGGCAAGCAGTACACCTTTGTTATAATAGGCTATCGCCATCTGTGGTGACAGATGGATTACGCTATCCATATCGGCCATAACCTCCATAAACCGTGCCTGACGCTCACGCATGTCCAGGCGCTGGTCCTTAAACTTGTCCTTGCGCTGATCTGCCGACACTGCCACATTATCCATATCGGCGGACTGTATTGACTTGTAGCGGGCCATCGCCCTCATGAAGTAGGCGAGGGTGAAGTCGGGAGCCATATCAATGGCGCGGTTAAGGTCTTCCACGGCTGCGGCATAGTTGCGCACTGTGATGAGGTCCATCGCGCGGCCGAAGTAGTCGATGGCACGCGGAGTATGCGTGGCGAGGTAGGAATTGTAATACTCTATCGATTCGAAGTGACGCCCAATCTCCTCGGTGTCGGTGAGAGCCGGTTCGTGGTTGGTCACCTGCAGCAGGAATCGTAATGCGCGCGAGCGGTTCAGGTCATCGGCCTCACGCAGGTAGTCGGCGCTCATCTTGAGTTCGGTGGGAGAGGTGTAATACGACAATATGAACATCGGTTCGATTTCCACAGCCATATTGCGGTCCTGCACTCGGCCTCTTACCGACTTGTTGTTATACTCTTTGTCGACCTGTGAATTGTCTGAGATGGTCAGCAGCTGACTGAAACGCGAAGCGACCATATCCTGAGGTTCGTCACCATCCTTATCGTCAAGAGCGAACGGGTCGTACGATGAAGCGTCGCCACCCGAAGCACTGCCTGAGTCGGCATCGCCGGTGTTGCCCTTTGACCCATTGACTGCATTCTGCCCCTTAGTTTTCTTCTTTGTTCCTCCGGCCAAGGCCATAGAGCGGTCATAATCGGCCTGAGCGGTATTGTCGCCCATATTGCGCTTGATATCGAAGCGCAGGAAGTAAGCTGCAGCCAGTTCGGGATAGACTTTGAGCACGGCATTGATGTCGTCAAGAGCCTCCTTATACGCGCGCTTCTCATTGTTGATTACCGCGCGGTTGAACAGTGTGCGGTAATCTATGCCGCGCAACGCGAGCACCTGATTGAGGTCGCTGACCGCATTGTCATAGTCGTGCACCTCGGCCCTGAGCAACGCGCGGTTATAGTAGGCCACATAGTCGTAGGGGGCAAGCTGTATGGCGTAGTCATAGTCGCTCATGGCCCCGAAATAGTCGTCCAGTTTATGGCGCAGGAAAGCGCGGTTGATGAAGTAACCGGCATAGTGTGGCTGAAGCCTTATCGCTTCGTTCATATCCTCCAATGCGCGGGTAAAGTCGCCGTTGGAGTTGATGGCGATGTCGGCGCGCATCACGTAACCGTTCACAGCGTTTTTATTGATTTTGAGGGCATGGTCTATGTCCGCGACTGCCGCGGCTGTATCCCCCTGAGCCATATACATCTTGGCTCGGCCGAGATACCCTCCGTCAAAGCCGGGATGAATATCCAACAGTGTCTTAAACGTTACCGCCGCGCCATCCCAGTCCTTCATATCTTCCTGAGCCAAAGCCTTGTTGAATAGCACGCTGCGGTTCTCCGGAAGGGTAGCCAACACACTGTCATAGTCCGTAACGGCACCTTCGGGATTGGACATATTCTGACGAGCCACCCCGCGAAGCTCGTAGGCGTCAATCAGAAACGGGTTGCGGTCAAGGGCCAGCGTGGCATCCTCCTCGGCACCCTTGAAGTCCTCGAGATTGAACTTTGCCAACGCGCGGAAGAAATAAGGCTGAGCCATGTAGGGCTTTGCTGCAATCACCTGATTGAAGTACTGGATTGACAGCATGTAGTCCTCGAAGTAGAGTGCGTTGCGCCCTACCCTCATGACCTGGTCTGTATTAATCTGAGCCTCGGCACGTGGCAGAACTGCCACAACCGACAGCACTAATATGAGAATACGTAGAAACATTACGTCAGTGAACACTAAAAATGCAAAGGTAGCAACTTACCCTCAATCTCCCTTCACAAAAAATCATAAATCCGGCTCCACAAACGTGTAAACCCGTGATAACTCTCCTTTAAGCAACAAATATCCTCAATTCCGTGTTAATAAAGTAAAACCATGCTCAATACAGCGGTTTGCCATTCACCATATACCCCATAGACATGACAACAAACACTCCGGACATCAATGACTCGCGCGAACATATAGTGGTTATCGGAGGCGGATTCGCCGGCCTCAACTTCGTCAAGCGTATTGACAAACGAAAGTATCGCGTCACCCTCCTTGACCGTAACAACTTCCACAGCTTCCCCCCGCTGTTCTACCAGATTACATCGGGAGGACTCGACCCGGGCAGTATCTGTTTCCCCTTCCGCAGGGAGGTGTCAAAGAAATCCATGAAAGGAGTGACATACCACATGACTGAGGTTAATTCCATTGACACGGAAAACAAGGTTCTTGACACCAAGCTCGCCAAGGTTCATTACGACAAGCTCGTGATTGCAGCCGGATGCACCAATAACTTCTTCAACAACCCCGACCTCATCAAGGACGTGTACACCATCAAGTCGGCCCCTCAGGCCGTACGGTGCCGCAACGCGATTCTTGACCGCCTCGAACGTGGCTCCATAGCTACCGACCCCGCGCTACGACGCCTGCAACTGAGCTTCGTGGTCATCGGAGGCGGCCCCACGGGGGTAGAAGTGGCAGGAGCATTGGGCGAGATGAAGCGCTATATCATTCCCCGCGAGTACCCTGAGATAAATCCCGATGAAGTACATATCACTCTGCTCGAAGGTAATGACAAGGTGCTGGGCACCATGAGCGCCGAGGCCTCGGAGAAAGCGCTGAAATATCTGACTGAACTGGGTGTGGAGGTAAAGCTGTCGCACCTCATGACATCGTATGCCGACCATGTGGTTACGCTTGAGGACGGGTCAACTCTGGATACCGGCATGGTCATCTGGACCGCCGGTGTGACGGGTGTGTCGTTTGACATCAAGGGGGCGAAGGACTTCTCCATCGGCCCCGGCAACCGCTTCATGGTTGATGAATACAACCGCGTCAAGGGCCTCAAGGATGTATTCGCGCTCGGCGACATTGCCTGCATGGTTACTCCCGATTACCCCAAAGGCCACCCCCAGGTAGCTCAACCGGCCATACAGCAGGCACGGCTCCTTGCCGGCAATCTCAATAGCGGCGGATTCACGCGCTCGTTCGTTTACCACGACAAGGGCAGCATGGCCACCATAGGACGCAACCTCGCCGTAGCCGACTTGAAGAAGACTCATCTGTCAGGATTCGTGGCATGGCTCGCATGGATGTTCGTACACCTGGTGTCGCTGTTGGGCATGCGCAACAAACTCACCGTACTCATCAACTGGGTGTGGGCCTACTTCACCTACGGGACCTCGCTGCGCATCATCATACGCTCCACGCGCTACCCGCTGCGCTCACGGTGGGGCGAGGGCAAACATTAATTGCAGTCCATTAATTAATGTATACGAATCGCATCCGTGGAGTCACGAGTGCGATTTTTTTCGTAATTTTGCCGCGCAGTCGGGTGTTTCGTCGCTCACCGACCTATGAGCGGTGTGAGGAAAGTCCGGGCAACACAGAGCACCATACTTCTTAACGGGAAGCTGTCGGCGACGGCAGAGTAGTGTGACAGAAAATAACCGCTGTATCCTCCCCTCGCGGGACCATACAGTAAGGGTGAAAAGGTGGGGTAAGAGCCCACCGGAGTCCATAGCGATATGGACTGCCGCATGCCTTATGGGTTGCAAGGCCAAGTATACCGGCATTTAAGGGTTGCTCGCCCATTGCCGGGGGGTAGGCTGCTTAAGCCGTATGGCGACATACGGATCAGATAAATGACGAGACAGCGGACAGACCTTGTGGTCCGCCCGCTGACATAACCCGGCTTATAGCCCGACTGTTTTTTATTTTTCAGCCATTTAAATTCTTCTCACGTATCTTCTCAGGGCTGCTCCCAAAGAGGCAGACACTCCTCGACGAGTATATTGCGGGCTTCATCCCAGTCAAGATACTCCGAGGCATTGTGGCGCAACTTCACGGGCACTTCGTTGAGATCGAAACGCACATAATAGCGCCCCTTGTCTGAGCGGAAAAGTATCATCTGAAGATTCGAGGCCATAGGCACCACGTAGAAATTGTGCCAGTTAAGGGCCACGGTGTCAAAATAATTGGTGAGATACCAGCAACCCGGCAGACGCATCAGGGCAAAGAGCGGCATGAGGGTTTCGGCATGGCCGAATCGCAGGCGCACCGTAGCGGTAGACGTGCCGTTGACAGCCTCATCCATTGTAGTAATCAGTTCGCGGAGAAGTGGGGCCGCTATCTCGGCGGGGAGTGAGGTGAGGGTCGTGGATGTTCGCTGCAGGTACTGACCTAAGTTGTCAATGCTCCACAGTGCATTTATTTCCTCGGGACGGAAATACTGACTAAGGTCACAATCCTTGCCCGACATACCCATGGCGGCAGTGCCGGCCAACACCGAATACTCGCCCATGGCAAGATCGGCAGCATCATCACCGTAGGGGAACGCTGCACCGAGCACCC
>CAZNBC010000068.1:3639-7443 GCA_964571125.1 uncultured Bacteroides sp. | reverse complement strand
GGTGACCGAGGAATCCCCTTCACCGCAATGAGCCAGCACCCTGCACTCCCTGTGCGTGGTCTGAACGGCGAATGGACACTCCCCCTCAGTCTTATTGCCTCTGACCTTGCTAACCCCGTACAGCTTATCGCTAATGCAAGAGACAATGACTTCGCTTCCTGGCGTATACTTGGAAATGCTTATCTTGAAGTTAAGCCTATTGAAGGTCTTGTGCTGAAAAGCAATATCGGTATTGAGCATAGCCAGTATTTCAACAATACTCTCGGACGCTCAGTCAATCCCGGTGATGTAAACAGCATGTCAAGTGTTTACGGCCAGGGTGATACTTGGACTTGGACAAACACAGCAAACTATAACAAGACATTTGGTGAGCTGCATCATCTTACTGTTCTTCTCGGTACAGAGGCCATCGGTTATACTTTCCGCGACCTTTCTGCTTCTCGCGAGGATTATGCTTTTGAAGATGCCGACTTTATGCAGATCGGTGCCGGTACCGGTGTACGTAATAATGGTGGCGGTAAGACTCAGTGGTCAGTATTCTCTCTCTTTGCCAAAGCTGATTATAACTTCGCTGACCGTTATCTTGCTTCGTTCACAATCCGTCGTGACGAAAACTCACGTTTCGCCAAGGGTTATCGTAGCGGTGTGTTCCCCGCATTCTCTCTTGCATGGCGTCCTACTCAGGAGGAATTCTTCCCGAAGAATGAAATCCTTAACGACCTGAAGATCCGCTATTCTTGGGGTCAGAACGGTAATGCTACTATCCCTTCACTCTATCCTGCCTACTCCACTTATATCTTCAATACCGGAAATGGTGCTTATGACCTTAGCGGCACAAACTCTCTGACAACCTCCGGTATCACTCTGGCAAGCACAGGTAACCCCACTTTGAAATGGGAGACTACTTACCAGAATAACATCGGTGTAGACTTTACCTTCTTCAACGGTGCACTCAATTTAAGTGCTGACTATTATATCAAGAAAACTAAAGACATGCTCACCATCCCGCCGGCGCTTGACGTTGCAGGTGAGAACGCTGCAATCTGGCTGAACACCGGTGACATGAAGAACACCGGTTGGGAAGTAACCCTCGCTTACCGCAGCCCGCAGTATGGCGATTTCTCTTGGAATGGTTCTATCAACCTCTCTCAATACAAGAATAAGCTCGTAAATCTTAACTCACGCCAGAAATTCATCGGTGGCGACCAGCGCCTCATCCCCGGCCAGCCTATGGGTGTATATTTCGGATATGTATGCGACGGAATTTTCCAGACAAGAGAGGAAGTTGCCAATCATGCCGTTCAGAATGGTGCTGCTCCCGGTCGCCTCATCTATCGTGACCTTGATGGAAACGGTGTGATCGATGATAACGACCGTTGCATTATCGGTGACCCCAACCCTGATCTGTCAATGGGTATTAACCTTGCTTTCCGCTACAAAGCTTTCACTCTTGACATGTTCTTTGCAGGCGACTTCGGTTTCGATATCCAGAATCACATGAAACGCCAGCTTCTCTCAATGAACTATGGCAACATCGCCACTAACCGTGGTTCTGACATCCTCAACGCCTGGACCCCGACAAACACTGACACTGATATCCCGGCTCTTTCATTGACCGATGACAACAACGAGTCTCGTTTCTCCTCCTACTATGTTGAAAACGGCTCTTATATGAAGATGAAGTATCTCAAGCTGTCTTACTCCCTTCCCAAGCACATCATCAGCAAAATCGGAGCATCTAATCTTGATGTTTACGGACAGGTTGAAAATGTATTCACAATCACCAAATACACCGGACTTGATCCTGAGATTCTCCCTGGTGAGTACGGAGCACACATTGACAATGGTGCATATCCTCGTCCCCGCACTTTCACTATTGGTGTAAACCTTCAGTTCTAAGCCAAACGAATTAGTAATCAGTACAAATTCAAGAAAATGAAAAATTTCAGAAACATCATAAAAAACGCAATTTGCGTGACTGCCATGGCTTCAATGGCTCTGGCCACGACATCTTGCAATGACCTGCTTGACACTAAACCGCAGGGCGTTTTTACCGATGAGCAAATCGGTGATGATGAGGCTGTCGACCTCATGACTGCAGCTTATGCCACTCTTCTTTGCCACTATTTCGGCAATAATGAGTCGTTTGCCGGTCCTATTAACAACTGGGTGTTTGATGTTCGTTCAGACGATGCCCTCAAGGGTGGTGACGGTGTCACAATGGAGGGTTACATCCACCAGCTTGAAGTAGGAAATGTGCAGAGTGATAATGATGTTGCCAATTTCAAATGGCGTAACAACTATTACTCTATCAGCCGTTGCAACACTGCTATCAAGGGTATCCTGAACGCAGAAGCTATCTCAGATGAAAATAAGGCATCTTATGTTGCGGAGATGAAGACCTTGCGTGCATACTATTACTTTGATATGTTCCGCATCTTCGAGAAGTTCCCCTATTTTGATGAAACAGTGGCTAACCCCAGCGAGTGTCGTGCCGACCAATATACCCGCGACCAGATCGTAGGTTTCATTAAGCAAGACCTTCGCGACAGCTACGAGGCATTGCCTGAAAGTCAGGAGAAGCCCGGTCGATTCAATAAATATGTAGCAGCTGCTCTTCTGGCACGTGTCGATCTCTTCACTTCTGATTGGGCTGAAGCTGAGAAATACGCCGGCTATGTCATCTCAAGCGGAAAATATCAGCTTTATCCTAACTTCCTTGACATGTCTAAGCCTGAGTTCAACAATCAGTATGAATCAGTGCTTGCTGTGCAGTTTTCATCTGCCAACTCTCCCGACCAGTTCAATTTCTGCAACTGTCTTAACTGCACATGGTCAGAAGGAAACCTTTACGGCAATGGCGACGATTTCTATCTCGCTTCACAGAATCTCGTCAATGCGTTCCGCACTGATGCTAACGGATTGCCGTTCCTTGACGGCTCATTTAACAATGAGAATATAGATAAGGCTGACTATGAAGGTAATGTTGACCCGCGTCTTGACTTCACCCTCGGACGTATCGGAATGCCCTGGCGTTCTCACCCCTATAATGAAAAGTGGTGCCGCAACCTCGAGCTTTATGGCCAGTACTCAGGCAAGAAGCCCTATCCGGCTCCCGAATCTCTTTATGTAAAACCCGGTATCGTGCCTTGGGGTGCTTCTTCTCTCAACTGTATCCTTATTCGCTATGCTGATGTAATGCTGATGAAGGCTGAAGCTCTTATCGAGCAGAACAAAAACCTTGACGAGGCACGCACTCTCATCAACGAAATTCGTCAGAAAGCCGCTCGTTCAGTCGACCCCTCTTACGAGCCTATCGATTGCAATCCTATGGTGGCAAACTATGCAGTTGCGCAGTATCCTGCTACTGGTTGGAATCAGGACTATGCACGTAAGGCAGTTCGTATGGAACGCCGTATTGAACTCGCTATGGAAGGACATCGCTGGTTCGACCTCGTGCGTTGGGGCAATGTAGTTGAAACTATGAACAACTACTATGTTTCCGAAGGCAAGATTCGCACATACTATCAGGGTGCTAATCTTACAGCTAATGAGATTTACTTCCCCATCCCTGTTAATCAGGTTGACAATGCAGGTGATCTTTACAAGTAAAAAAAACATCAATAATCACGAAAAATGAAAAAGTTACATTCATATACCCTCGGTTTGATGGCAGCTCTCTTTTGCCTCATCCTTGGAGCGTGCTCTGAATTTGATCCTATAGGAATGCCTGAGCTTCCTGATCTTCCTAAAGCTTCTGACTTGAAAGCAGAAGTCGTAGGTCATAAAGTGAATTTGTCATGG
>CAZNBC010000068.1:0-3629 GCA_964571125.1 uncultured Bacteroides sp. | reverse complement strand
GCGATCACACTTGATGGACGTGCCACTGAATACACCGTAGTAGGTCAGCCTATGGGTGAGGAGTATTTCTACACCGTAAAGGTGATTTATGATGATAAATATATGTCTCAGGGTGTTTCCGTAACCTCTGTTCTTCCCGAGGAACAGCTTACCGGCGTTACAGATCTGAAAGCAGAAATTTCCGGACGTACCGTTACACTTTCCTGGGTGCTCCCTTCAAGCGATGAGATCACAGGCGTGCGTATCATTCGTGATGGTGATGTTGATGCCGCTACAGTTGTAGAAGGTAAAGTGACATCTTTCGAACTCAAAGGGCAGCCTATGGATAAGGAATTGACCTATACCGTTGAAGCAATCTATGACACTTATTATATGTCAGTAGGTTCAGACGTTAAGGTTAAGGTTCCCTATATCACTCCCAAGATGGCTTACCTTATGACTGCCGAATCTATCTCCGCTCTTCCCGATGACGATGAGCGTGCAGCAGCCACTTGGTTTGCAGCCCAGGAGAATGCTGTCTTTATCCAGCCCTCTCAAATTGCTGACCTTGATGCCGATATATATCCTGTAATCTGGATTGAGATTGACCGTGTAGGTCTTCCCTTGGGTTGGGAGAATCTCCCCTCCGAATTAGTTAAGCCGGAAACTATCGCTGCCCTGAAGCAGTACTCCGCTAACGGCGGTAGCTTCTATCTCGCTAACATGGCGACACAGCTTACCGTGCCTCTCGGTTTCGTTCCTGCCGATATGGCTCCTACCGTGTATGGCAACGGTGAAGGCGGAAGCGGCGATGATGTATGGGTAATCAATCCTTACCTCGGATGGGATTTCCGCAATGGTTCCGATCAAGGCTTCTATGACCGCACTGCACATGCAATCTATAAGGGTCTCACCTTCGAGGATCCCAATAATTATGGCTACGAAAATCTTCCCCTTATAGGCCCCGGCCAACGTGAAGACCACAATTGCCTCTGGGATTGCAATATCTATGGTAAAGGCAATCAGCCCGATGTAATCAAGAACTTTGAGGTTACTACCAACTCTCTCGTTCTTGCCACTTGGGGCCATGTGCGCGACCATTGTGTGGCCGGATTGGTGGAATTCTACTCCACGGCAACTCATGGCCGCTGCATCGCCAACGGATTAGCCGCCTACGAATGGAACCAAAACTCGGGCCCCAACCCCTATCAGCACAACGTCGAGCAGCTCACCCTCAACATCCTCAACTATCTGAAATAAATCTTATCTCCAGGGAATTGATTTCTTTGTCCATGGCGCAATAAATTCCCTAAATTACGTTATATGTATAAAGAAATCAATTCCCCTATCAAACACATGACTGTTACCTCATTCCTCAAATCTTTTTCCTTGTTGTTGGCCGGACTTAGCATTTCTGCGGTAGGTATGGCGCGCGAAGTGGCCCGCTTCCCTATGCAGAATTCCGGCAACAAGATCACGGAGTCCGTCTCGGGTCAGACTTTTGCCATTCAGGGCGTGCATCCGGCTGAGAATATGCGCGGAGCGAACGGTTCGGCCCTCCGCTTTGACGGCTATTCCACCTTCGTTGACGCCGCCGTGGGCGATATCATTCCCGCCGGGTCAAAGAAAATGACCGCCTCGGTCTGGTTTGCCGTTGAAACATATCCCATCGTGGAAATTGACGTGAACACGGCCGAGCAGGTCGCCATCGCTTCGTGTCTCAACGAGGAGGCCAAGACCGGATTCGGATTTTTTATCGGAATGGACGGTAAATGCTCATTTAAAACTTATATCGGCGGTTGGCCGCTCGAACTGAAGGACGACGCCCCGGCGAGCCGCTATCAGTGGATCAACCTGACGGCCGTGATTGACGCTGAGGCCCGCACCGCCACGCTTTATAACAATGGCGAGCCCGTGGCCACGTCGAAGGCCAACGGCGGCGTGGCCGTAGGAAATTCCTCGATGAGAATCGGGCGCAGCTTTAATGAGCGATTCAGCGGGCCGTTTTGCCTGACGTCGTTTAACGGGCTGATTGACGATATTGCCGTGTGGGACGAGGCGCTGAGTGCCGAAACCATTGCATCATGGACTGCGGAAAATCAGGCGGACCTCGTGGTCCCTGCGGAGCGGTTTGCCGACGACCCGATGCGCCCGACTTTCCACGCCATGCCCGCGGCCAATTGGACTAATGAATCGCACGGAATGGTGTATGCCAACGGTCGTTATCACCTGTTTTTTCAGAAAAATGCTAACGGGCCCTTCATGGCGCGACTGCACTGGGGGCATCTTTCCAGCGAGAACCTCATTGATTGGACTGAAGAGGAGATCGCCCTCGCCCCCGGCGAAGATTGGGACATGAAAGGTTGCTGGTCCGGCTGCGTGTTTTCCGATCCCGAACTGACCTCCGGACAGCCCGCAATTCTCTATACCGGTGTGGATTACGCCAAGGCCGTCATCGCCCAAGCCTCGCCCCTCGACGATGATTTAATTGAGTGGGAGAAGGCTCCCGCACCGATTATCAACGGTCGCCCCGCCGGACTCTCCGACGATTTCCGTGACCCTTACTTTTTCCGCTCGGATAATGGCGCCTACATTATTGTCGGCTCAAGCAAAGGCGGGGTAGGAACCACCACCCTCCATGCCTATAACCTGCAGACCAAGACCTGGAGCAACGACGGCAAGACCTTCTTTACCGGCTCCGACGCGGCCACTTGCGGAACCTTCTGGGAAATGCCTAACATTACCCGTATTGGAGACAAATGGCTCTTCACCGTGACTCCGCAGAACACCTCAAAGGGCGTCGCCACGCTCTATTGGGTCGGCTCCATTAACCCTGACGGCACGTTTAACCCCGACCAATCCCGCCCGTCGACAATCGAGCTTCCCGGCATTGCCCGCGATGGCTTCGGATTGCTCTCGCCGACCGTCTACAACCACGACGGAAAAACCATCGCCCTCGGAATCGTGCCAGACAAGCTCCCCGGGCAAGCGAACCGCGACCTTGGCTATGCCCACGTCTTTTCCCTGCCCCGGGAATGGACCCTTGACGCCGACGGAAATCTATGTCAGAAACCTTACGCCGGACTCGCCGGGATGCGCGCCAACGGCGGATTCTCCCGCGCAGACTTCGTGTTAGACGGTAGCCTCCCCCTTGAGGGTATCAGCGGCAGGAGCCTGGAACTCTGCGGCGAATTTGCCGTGACCGCCGGAAAATGCGGGGTCACACTTCTTGACGACGTAAAAGTCTACTATGACGGCGCAACAAACGAAATCGTGGTCGACGCCCGCTCCGTTGACCGCCTGATTAACGACGCCGGAGTGTTCGACGGATTCTATCACAGCCAACTTCCCTGCCGGCTCGCAAAAGGCGAAACCTTGAAGCTCAACGTCTTCTTTGACCACTCCATTCTCGACATCTTCGTCAACGACACCTGGGCCAGCTCGGTTCGCCTCTTCGCCCCGGGTAAACCCACCGAAAATGTCGCTGCATTTGCCGACGCTCCCACCGCCGTCCGCGCCCTCAATGCATGGACCCTGAATGCCGGCAGCGCCGACTCCGGCATCGCCCCCGTGACCGCCGACCCTACTGACATACACCTCACCGCCGCCCACGGCACCATAACCTACCGCGCAATCCCCCTCCCGGCCAC
>CAZNBC010000067.1:4066-7469 GCA_964571125.1 uncultured Bacteroides sp. | reverse complement strand
TTTAATCATCTGAATCACCAAAGAGGCGGTTGGCGAACTTGACGCCGCCGTCCCACAGTTTACCGAGACCGAGGAATCCGCCGGTGTTGGCGTTCTTCTTACCCTCAGCATCGGCCTGAGCTACGCTTACACGGGCGTCGGCATTAATCTGGGCGATAGTAGCCTGAGCCTCGTAAGGAGCTTTGATTTTTTCGACCTGAAGTTTTTCCATCTCAAGCAGATGAGCGTTGCGGGCATCACGGTCCTCAACCTCACGTGCACGCGCCAAAGCATCGCGTCGGTCGGAGTCAACGGTCTTGCAATATGCAGCAAAGGCTTTGTCGGCCTCGGGCCAAATCTTAGCAGTGTGGGGAATGAGGGCATAGTATGCACCGGCAGCAGGATTGTATGAACCTTCCGAGGCTGCGATGGCGGCTTGCATATTTGAGAAAAGCTCGGTGGCCTTTGACTGGAAGAAAAGGTCGCTCACCTCGGCATTGCGTTTTACGGCATATTCGTGGGTAGCGGCCTGAGCGGGCACACTCGACAGCAACGCCATAGCCGCTCCATAGTTTTGCTCAGCGATCAAATTGTCAACCGTCATAGTGATATTAGCCTGATTATTATACCACTCAAGCGCTTTATCACCGGCAGTACGGAACATCTCGGCCAACTTAGGAGAATCTTTCAGCTCACTGAAAGCCTGAAGTGTAGCAGCTTCGAGAGTGGAACCGACACCGGTAACCGAGGAGGTGGCTGAGGCGTATATGTCGTTGGAGATGAAATTGCCACAGTAGAAGGTCAGCTCGTACTTAACGATAGTCTTCTGCGGAGCAGTGGACGTTACGGAACTCTCGGTGCGGTCGACCTTGGTGACCAGTCCGAGTACAGGATTGACGGCCAAGCCGCCGATACCGTTCTTGGCAGCGATGTTGATGATTCTGGTTGCCAGACGTTCGGATGCAGCCTGATTGACGTCATTGCCTGTGGCGGGAGGCATCACACTGAATTTCACGCCACTAAAATTGAGTAAAGAGTCAACGCTCACATTAAGCGAGGACTTCTTCTGGGCTATGGCAGCCTCACGCTCACCGTCGGTCATTGACGACTGTTTTTCGGCAGGAGCAAACTTTGTGCCGGTCTTCTCATTTCCGGAGCCTCCACAGGCACTCATTACAGCAGCCAGTACGGCTACCATTGCATATTGTCTTATCTTCATAATCTTACATTCCTTTTACTGTCAACACTACTTCACCAAGTCCCTGTGAGCGGTTTTCGCAACTGAGACCAAGATTCTTCTTGAGGTATTTCTGAAGGTCACGCGTCCAGTCGTAAACGCCATACTGTGTGCCATCGTCATTGAGCACCTTGATACGCACGTTGGTGAATGTCAGCTGATCACCGGTATTCGTCTGCATCTTGTAGGCACCCTTTACGGTATGGGTCTTGATATAGTCCATAATCTTGTCAGCGTATGAATCGCCCTCAATACTCTCGTCAGACAGTTTCTGATTGCTGTCGCTGTCAACATTGATACGCACGGTAATTTCACGGCCACGGGTCAGTATGTCACTGAAGTATTTCTGAATGTCGGCCATGAGCTTGGGCATAGTCTTGTCAAGATCTTCCGACATGAGAGCCACACCATTTTCACCCTTGAGCCCATCACCCTGAATGGTGGCCACGACCTTGTTGGTGTAAGCATCAATAGCGCTTATGAGGTAGCGGGCTTCTCTTTCGCTGGAATTGCTCTTCGTATAGTCTGAAGAAATCGAATAGTCAAGTTCGAGCACTATATCGGGTGTCGCAACAGACAAGAGACGTGTCTTTGCATCCTGAGCCACGTTGTCGGCAATATCCGCGGCGTTGCGATTGTTGACGCTCTTAAGTGTCTGCTCAAAGTCGTTGAGAGGGTAATCGGCGTCATTAAAACGGTTCTGAATATTAGCGACTATAGGCTTGAAATTCTCATCATTAAGCATAAACTTAGCATAATCGCGCTCCTGATACTTTTCTCCGTCGATTCTGCGGGTCCTCACGCACCCGAACTGCTGTAGAGTCTGGTCACTCGGGATAACCATAATCTCGGGCTTCGCCTGAACGATTGCATTAACGTCGCTGTTTTCGTAGGCTTCCATATCGCCGTTGGCGCCGTCAGCGAGCCCCTTGGACTGCTTGTCTCCCCCACATGAGGATAGCATAATTGCCATTGTCAGCATTATGCCAAAAACATTTAATTTCTGCATGATAATTATTGGTCTATTTGTTATTTATCTGACAATTTGCCTACATCCTTTCAAGCGATTCGGCCTCTTTCTTTGGCAACATAGAGACGAAGAAAGAATATTCGTGCACTATAGCCGGGACGCTCTCTAAGTAAGAGACAGTAAAAATGGTATTCATCTAATAATCAGAGCTGTACAATGTAAGGAAACGCACTTTAGTGAAACAATTTGGATGAAAAAGCGTAGAATTCACGTGATGATTGAATAAAGTTGATGACGCATCCTGCTTATTTACACGAAAATAAGTATCTTTGTGAATTGGAGGACTGTCTCTTACTTAGAGATAGTGATGAGGGAAGATGGAGAATCAGTGTGTTTTTCAGGGAGGAATGGATGGCAAATTCCCTCGGTGGGAGTGACAGCCAAGTGACAGTCATGGGGCTGAGCGGTGGATTTTATCACACAATTTTTGTGTTTCAGTGAGGTAAATACTAAATTTGTAATTGAATTACGAATCAAAGGCGGCACAAGAGGAGCGTATCAGAATTACAGGCTAAATTTGTTCCGGCAAGATGACTGATAAATCGGAAAGTTATGAACATAATTGACACAAATATCCAGAGGATAATAAGTCTATGCCGACGCTTTCATGTGCGAAAGCTTTGGGTCTTTGGTTCAATACTTACACCTCGTTTCAATAGCTCAAGCGATGTTGATTTTTGTGTAGATTTTGACTGGGACAGTATTCCTCTGCTTGATTCAGCCAATAATTTTTTCGGATTTCAAGAAGCGTTAGAGAGTCTTCTTAACCGAAAGATTGACTTAACAGATGACAGCGCTGTGCGTAACCCTTATTTCCGGGCCGAACTAAACGAAACGCGTAAACTAATCTATGGATAGAAAAATTCAGAAGTCTCTATTTGATATCATTGAGCGCATAGAGGAAATTGAGTCATATTTTAACACAATGCCTCGCCGCTTCGATATATACTCAAATAGCGCTCTCTTAAGAAGCGCTATTCACATGAATATCTCTATAATAGGTGAGGCGACCAACCGCATACTCAAGATTGACCCTGAAATTAAGATTACCAATGCTAAACAAATAGTCAGCACCCGTAATTACCTAATTCATGGTTATGACAGTTTACGACCTGAGATGATTTGGGCAATAGTCATCAATGATCTGCCTAAACTTA
>CAZNBC010000067.1:0-4056 GCA_964571125.1 uncultured Bacteroides sp. | reverse complement strand
AGGAGGTCGTTTCGTTATTAAATAATAACGAAAAGTAGAGTGTTTATAGCTGAGTCAAGTGGAGGGGTTACTCTGCGGCGGCGGAGAGGACGGTGGGGGAGGTGACGGTGACGCCGAATTCCTTGGCGCGGGCAAGGATGGCGCGGGCCAGTTTGGGTTTGAGGTCGTCAGGACAATAGCGGAAGTAGGACTCGGCCGCACGGACATGGGCGGCATCGGGCATGGGGTATTCTCTGCGCTCGGGCAGGCCGAATACGCTGTCGGGTAATTCTTTCTTCTCTTCGTAAGTTAATCGGTCGTTCATAGCTTAGGTAATTTAGTTATATGGGATATAACAATTAAGCCATTGGAAAGATTGAAGGAAGGAGAAGGATTGGAGGAATTGGAGTAATCAGAATTATTGGGTGGGGCGGTTAACACGGGCCCGCAGGGCGGGCGGAGCGGCGAACGCGGGTGACATAGAGGAGGCGGGCAAGGAAGATGAGGCCTCGGAAGGTGAGTTCGATGCACATGGCGGTCCATACGCCGCGGAGGCCCATTGACTGGGAGAGGAACCATGCGAGTGGGACGCGGACGGCCCAGATGCTTCCGAAGTTCATGATGGCGGCAACGGTGGTGCGCCCCATGCCGACAAACACGCCGTAGGCCACGATGGATGCGGCAAACATCGGCTCGGCCCAGGCTTCGATGCGAAGCACTTCGGCTCCGAGGTCACAGATGGACTTGACGGGGGTGATGACTCCCATTATCTCCGGGGCAAACCACCACATGAGGAGGCCCATGACGGACATGACGGCCATGCCTAACCCTACGGACATGTAGCCGAAGCGGCGTACAAGTTCGGGGCGTCCTGCTCCGTGGCTCTGGCCGACGAGGGCCGTAGCGGCATCACCGATACCGTAGCCGGGCATGTAGCACAGGCTCTCGGCCGTCACGGCAAAGGCATTCGCGGCGATGGCTACGACACCCAACGGGGTAACAATCATGGTGATGGCTATCTGCGCGCCGCAAATCACGGCGTGCTCCACGGTCATAGGCACCGATATGGTCACGGCCTGACGCGTGACGCTGCGGGTCATCCGGTAACTGCCGTGTGTGCCGCGCAATCGGAGTTCGGGCTGCCGGAAACAGAGATACCACATCATGAAGGCCGCGCAGACCGCTTCGGCAGCGACAGTGCCCAGTGCCGCGCCAAGCACCCCGAGGCCCGCTCCGGGAATGGTCACGGCTATGCCGCCGACGTCAAAGTGATGGGTAGGGAAGATGAGCAGGAAGTTGAACACGCAGTCCAAGGCACACATGGTGCCGCTCAGAATACTGGGCACCTTCATGTTGCCCACACACCGCAACATCCCTCCCGCCAGATAGTTGAGCGTGAGGAGCGGCAGGGCGGCCACAAACACCACGAAGTAGAGTGTAGCCTGGCCGTTGATGGCCTCACTGCCTCCGAGCCAGCGAGGCAACGGCCCGGCTATGGCAACGCCTATAAGCGCGGCCACGATGCTGAACAGCAGGCTGGCCGTGATGCCCTGACGGAGCACGCGCCGCGCACCCTCCTCATCCTTGGCACCGATACGGTGGGCCACCTGCACAGAATATCCCGAGGTCATCGCCGAGCACACGCCCCAAAAGAGCCACAGGCTCGTAGACACGAGGCCTATCGAGGCGGAATCGTCAGCTCCGAGGCGTCCTACCATCGAGGCGTCGATATACTGCATGGCGATGCTCGACAGCTGTGCCAACATGGCCGGCAGAGACAGCGACACAGTGAGCCTGAGCCGCTGCTGCCATGAGAGTGGCTTACCTTCACGGATATACTTTATATCTACCCCTGCCATTGAAGAAACGGACTGAACGGAATCGTAAGAATCAGAGGCTAAGGACCTCACCCATAGCGCGGAGCGACTTTTCGAGGCGAGCACGCGGACATGCGTAGTTGATGCGTATGAAGCGGTGGTCGCCGTAGGCGGAGCCGCTGCTCACACGCACGCGGGCCTTCTCAAGCAACAGGCGCGCGGCCTCATCGCCGTCCAACCCTATGGACGACACATCCACCCACGCCAGGTAAGTGCTCTCCGAGTTGCATATCGCCATCTGCGGCACCATCTTGCCGAACACATCGCGCAGCAGACGGTAATTGCCGTCAAGATACTCGTTGAGGCTCTTCAGCCACTCCTCACCCTCATTGTATGCCGCCTGAAGGCCGACAACGCCGAAGGGGTTGACATCACACACCTCATTATCATTGATGGCGCGGTCTACGCGCGCACGAGTCTCCTCATCGGGACACACGATATTGGCTACCTGAAGGCCCGCCGTATTGAAAGCCTTGCTCGGCGAGCAACACACCACGGCGTTGGAATCGACCGTCGCATACGGTATATATGCCGGTGAACCGCTGTGGACAAGCTCGCAATGTATCTCATCGCTCACCACCCTCACGCCGTGGCGCGCACAGATGTCGCGCATACGCTCCAGCTCTTCACGCGACCACACGCGCCCCGTGGGATTCTGAGGATTGCAGAGTATCATCAGGCGCGCGTCGGGACGTGCGGCCGCCTCCTCCAACGCCTCAAAATCAATGCGATAGGTAAATCCTCCGGGCACATCCTCACGTACCAGCTTATTCTCTATGAGGCGGCAACCGTTGTTGCGTATCGACGAGAAGAAGCAGTTGTAGGCCGGGGTATGGAGTATCACCCCGTCGCCCGGTCGGGTCAGCGCCTTGATGATGGCCGACAGCGCGGGCACCACACCCGAGGTATAGATTACCATGTCGCGGTCGATAGTCCATCCGTGACGGCGACGAAACCATCCTGTCAGCGACTCGTAATATGAGTCAGGCACCGCGACGTAGCCGAATATACCCTGACTGACCCTGCGCTGCATGGCCTCGGTGACTGCCGGAGCCGTGCGGAAGTCCATATCGGCCACCCACAGCTGAATAACATCCGGAGCATCACCGTAACCGTCCCACTTCATTGACGAAGTGCCGCGGCGATCGGTCTCGTAGTCGAAGTATCCGTCGGTCATGACTTTATGATGCTTACGGGTCGTGATGCCTTGGAATACTTATCTATTATTATCTCACCGAAGTCGGGAGCCTTGATGGAGCCACGCATGGGGTTCTTCACACTGGTTATGGGAGTGGTCACCACAGCCTCCACCTCACTGTCCTCAAAGGCGAGATCGCAATCGGCGTCAAACTCACAGTCAATCAGTGTGAGGTCCTTGCAGTAACAGAGCGGCTGGGTGCCCGAAATGCGGCAGCGCACGAGGGTCAGACGGCGGGAATGCCATCCGAGATACTCGCCATGGAGCTCAGAGTCATAGATAGTGACATTTTCGGTGCCCCAGAAAGCATCCTTGGAGTATATCACCGCATCGCGTATCTCTACATTGCGGCAATACTGGAACGAATAATTGCCATGCTGCTCCCAATCCTTGATGCGGATATTCGAGGAGTGCATGAACAGGTAATCGGCATTCTCCACCTTGACATCGGCTATATCCACATTGTGGCAATGCCAGAGGGTTTCCTGAGCATCGGGTATGCGCACATTACGCAGCGTGATGCCGTCCATCTCGCGGAACATCTTGGGAGCATCCACCTGAGTATCGGTCATCTTGAGATTGCGCGAATACCACAGCGCGGCACGTGCGCCGGGAGTGAACACACAGTCGCGGACGGTGAATCCGTCAACATGCCAGAAGGGGTATTTGCCCTCAAAGGTACAATGCTCGGCCACGATGTCGGCACAGTTCTTCAGCGCCGACTCACCGGCATGTATGGTGACATTTTCGAGTTTCAGATTCTGCGAGCCGAATAACGGGCGCTCGCCCCCGTATTCCTTATCTTTTATGATTTCCATAATCCAACAGGTTTTTTCTATCACAAAGTTAACAAAAAAGATTGTCAAAAGGTCGGGGCCCGGCGCCTTGGGAGTTCCGGGACTGGGTAATGACAGGAATGTTTTGTAACTTCGCGGACGGTTTCGGTATCTATTACCGCCGACATTACCACTACACGTAATCTTTAAGCAGAAATAAGAAGAT
>CAZNBC010000066.1:0-7486 GCA_964571125.1 uncultured Bacteroides sp. | reverse complement strand
GCGCAACGCAAACACGATGGTGCTCGATTCGCCCACCAACCACCTCGACCTCGAGTCAATCCAGGCCTTCAACAACACGCTCCAGAATTTCAAGGGCAACATACTGCTGTCATCTCACGACCACGAGTTCATTCAGACCGTGTGCAACCGCATGATTGAGCTCACTCCCAACGGCATCATTGACAAGCTGATGGACTACGACGACTACATCACCGACGAACGTGTGATTGCCGCCCGCGAGAGACTTTACGCCAAATAACTATCACGACCGAGTATCCCAACAAAATAATCCCTCTCTCCTCACCGACAGATATGGTAAGACATGTAGTAATGTTTAAGTTCGAGGGCGACGACCGCGAGAGCCTCGAAGTGGCCCTGAAGTTTAAGGAAGCTCTTGAAGCGCTCCCCTCACAGATAGAGGTGCTCGAGAGCATCGAAGTAGGCCTCAACATGAATCCTGCCGAGGCGTGGGACCTCGTGCTCACCGCCACAGTGGCTACATTCCCCGACGTGGCCACCTACTCGGCTCATCCCGCCCACGTGGAGGCCTGCAAGATTATTGCCGGCCACAAGAAGGACCGCGCGTGCGTGGACTATTCTATATCTTGATAAATCTCCTGTCGCGGTACATCCACAGCAGAAGCAGGAACACTATGGCGAAATTGGCAAACGTGAGCCACACGCCATAGAACTCACCCATACGCGGTTCGAGACCGTAGGAGAGCGAGGCGGCGATGCTGCGGAAGTTGATGGCCTCACCGAGTATATAGGCAGCTATGGAGTTCATGCCGTAGATACGCAGCCATCCGAGGCCCCGCACGTGTCCCCGCACATCTATTATATAATAGAACAGCGCCATCAGCAGGAAGCAGTAGCCGCCTGAGAGGAGCGTCATACTGGCAGTCCACAGGCGCTTGATGACGGGCATACTGAATCCCCACAGCCATCCGCCGATAACGAGCGCAACACCCGTGAGGAGCATTATTCTCACCGCCCGCATCCTGTCGTCACCCGCCTGACGCATTATCTGGCCGGCAAAGGCTCCGAGCATCACGGTGACGCCGAAGGTCAGTCCGCTCCACAGCCACGTATACGTAGGGTCGCCGCGATGTGAACCCATCACCACCTCGTCAAGCATGTTGGCGAAACTGCCTTCACGCGTGAAATCGCCCCACACGTACATAGGCACCGCATAGACAGCCAGCAGCCCCGCCACACACCATATCTGCGCCATTCGGCCTCTGCATGTCAGCAGTATCACGGCCGCTATGACGTAGCCCACGGCGATAGCCTGGAGCGTATTGGTGTAGAAATATATATGATGGAAGTCGAAGCCGAGCAAATTGCCCTGCACCACCATACCCAGCAGGAACAGCAGCAGGAAGCGGCGGGCGATTCTCACATAGAGCTTCCGGCGGTCGGTCATCTCATCGGGGCGCAGATAGCGCGCGAATGACCACGGCATAGCCACTCCGGTCATAAACAGAAACAGGGGCATCACAAGGTCCCAGCATCTGAAACCCTCCCACACCTCGTGGTCGAGCTGATACAGTATCGGCGACATCCACTCGGGATGCCATACACGGCCGAGCGCCACGATGACAGGCTGGAAGAACACGAGCAGGAACAAATCCAATCCACGAAGAATATCAAGCGAAGCGAGTCGGCCGCCTGACGCCGATGAATCAGATGTAGAGGTAGGAAATTGCGAATTAGATGATTGTGAATTACGCGAGGGCACGTTCATGATATGTGGCAATTAAGGTACAAGTACGGAGGTATCCGTACGGCATAAATGCAATCGGAGCTGCTCACTGATTAAGGCGGGCAGCTCCGATGTGTTGATTGAGTAGGTGGATCGTAATCGTCAAGCCACCCTTCGCAGGTGTGAAGGGTTACTTTCTGATACCAAGCTCTTTCTGGGCGATAACGGCGCGGTAGCGGTTGATGTCCTTCTTGATCAGATAGTCAAGGAGGCGACGACGCTTACCTACGAGTGCCTTAAGAGCGCGTGCAGTGGTATAATCTTTGTGATTTGACTTAAGATGTTCAGTCAAATGAGCTATACGGACTGAGAATAATGCAATCTGTGCTTCAGGTGAGCCAGTGTCAGTCTTGCCCTTACCGTATTTCTCAAAGATTTCTACTTTTTCTTCAGAATTCAAATGCATTCTTTCGGATGATTATTGAGTTAGTATAAGTGGGTTGTGCCTTTTCGGGCGCACAAAGGTAGCAATAAATTTTAACACTGCCAAATATGCACCCTCCCGGACACCGGGATTTTTTCAGTCTGAGATTATTAGTCCTCGAGGTTTTCCTTCTCCTTCAGGGGGTTGCGATAGTAGATTTTGCCCTCGATATACTCCTGTGTAGCGATAAGTGTGGGCTTGGGGAGCTTCTCGTAGTAGCGTGAAATCTCTATCTGCTCGCGGTTTTCGGATATTTCTTCGAGGTTGTCGTTGAGAGAAGCAAACTCCTGAAGTTTCTTCTCAAGGTCGTGCTTCATCTCACCGCCAATCTGATTGGCGCGCTTGGCAATGATGCACACAGTCTCATACACATTACCCGTGTCCTTTGAGAGTTCGATCATATCGCGGGTCACGGTGTTAAGCGGGGCATTGGTCTTCTTGTAGTCCATAGCTTGGTTTGTAGAGCGTATATTGAGTTGTTGTTAATTTCTTTGGTTGGGAGGATGACGCGGGGTCAGTCCTTGACGTGGCTGCTGGCTATCTTGAAGATATTGTCAGCCTCCTTGCGGTTGGGAGAGTCGGGATAGTTATTAATAAATGAGTAATACTCGTCTATCACGTCGCGGAAACGGTCGGCCTTGCGCTCCTCCACACTCTGGGCAGCCTCCTGATAGCGTGCCTTGAGTATGAGCATCTCGAGGTCCTCCTTGTAGCGCGAGTACGGGTAATCCTTCACGGCATTCTGAGCCACGATGATGGCGGATTCGTAATTGTTGCCCATGTAGGTGCCGAGGTTGTAGTAGAGCTGAGCGTTCTGCAGCTGCTTGAGGGTCAGTTTGTCCTGAAGCTCGAAGATGGCCGACTGGGCTATGCTCACGCGGTCGGAGTGGGGGAAGTGCTCCAGAAATGACTGAAGCTCCTCGATGGCCTTCACCGTGCCCGACTGGTCAAGCTGAGGCTCGGGGGAATCAAGGTAATATCCGTATCCGGCGAAGAATCGCGCAAGCTCGGCATACTTTCCACGCGGATAGCGTGTGTAGTAGGTCTTGAAGTAGGCTCCGGCGTTATCGTAGTCCTTATTCTCATAATTGCTCAGGGCGAGCAGATAGAGCGACTCCTCAGCCTTTTCAGTGCCCTTGAACACGGTCACTATATCCTGCAATATGGTCGCGGCCTGGACATAGCGTTTCTGTTCGAAGGCTCTTTTGGCGAAGTCAAGTTTATAATCATAATCGGTACTCTTCTGCGCGCGGGTATACTCGCCGCACGACGACAGAACCGGCATCATCAGCAGGGCAGTCAGAAAAAGAGTGATATATTTGCGCATAGTACAGTAGTAGCGTAATGAACTGCAAAGTTACTACTTTTTTCGCACATACTATCTCCCGCATCGATTTAATTAACGTGTAACCTTACGTATGTAACTTACCGACCTTGAAGTCACACCACCATCTACCTTAAGCCATCGGCAATAATATTTATGAAAACGACGTTATACACTTAAGACAATCATACGATTCCCCACATGGTTCACCATACATTATGCGACTGACATTTCTTGTTCCGCCATGCTACGACCATCGCCAACCCGCTGAACGTTCGGCCGGTTGCACTCGCGTTGTTTATCCTATGCCCAACATCTATGAACTTACGGTAGCCGCCTGCCTGCGCGATGGCGCCGGCCATGACGTAAGATATGAGGACTTCGTCTTCAAGGGTAAAAAGATAGCGCACTTCAAGAAGTTTTTAGCTACTGACCAGTCAGATGCTTATCTCATATGGACGGTGAATCTCTCTATTGAAAGTGATCTGCAGGCAATTGCCGACATCCGTGTATCGCATCCTGAAACGCCCGTAATACTTATGGGGCCGGGGGCGACCTTTTTCACTTCGAAATGTTTGGTCGACGACAATACCTACATCGTACGCGGTGAGCCGGATGAAACTGTCGTCGAACTTGTTGACGCTCTCGAACACCACAAGCCGCTTACAAACATCTCAGGCATATCATATCTCAAGGATGGAACAATCGTCAACAACCGTCCGCGACCATTGATCAAGGATTTAGACCGATTGCCATTCCCGGCCCGCGACCTCGTCAAAGACCACAAATATCATAATCCGAAACTGAAAACCGGGCCGTACATGACGATGTTCACATCGCGCAACTGCCCCTATCAGTGTATCTACTGCGTACCCTCATCACTGTCTTTCGCCCGAGAAATAGAATATGGCAAGGAGAATGAAGGTCGCAAACCCCTCATAGGGTTCCGTTCGCTTGAAAGCGTTGAAAAAGAAGTTGCACAACTCGCAGCCGAAGGCTATAAAGCAATCGGTTTTATGGACGACAACTTCATCTGGAATGAGGAACGGACAAAAGGATTGTGTGACATCCTCAATAAATACGATATTGTGTGGGGCTGTGAGGCCCGCGTCGACGCCATAACGGAACCTATTGCTAAAATACTGGGCGATAGCGGTTGCCGTTATGTCGATTTAGGAGTAGAATCGTTCAATCAGGACATCCTTGATTATATCAAGAAAGGCATCAAAATCGAAGATATTTACAAAGCCGTCAATCTTCTCAAGAAATATCATGTGCCTGTAAAACTGAATATTCTCATCGGAAGCAGCCCGCTTGAAACTCCTGAGACCGTGCGTCACACACTCGAAGAGGCGAAAAAACTGGATGTCGACCAAGTTATGTTCAACATCGTGTCGCCATTCCCCGGCACAAAATACTATAAAATCGCCAAAGAAAACGGATGGATCAAATCGGGGGACTATCGTCCTACCGACGTGCAACGTGAGTCTATTCTTGAACTGCCCCATATTACTTCCAAACAAATGGAAAAGCTGCTTTTCAAGAACAATGTGGGGTTTTTCTTGCGTCCCAGCTTCATAGCCAAACAGCTTTGGCGTTTCCGTTCATGGAGTGAATTCTCAGCTTCATTAAAGGCCCTAAAAATCAAACTCTTCGGCTAACCCTACGCCACTACGGAGCCTTCTGCCCTAACACCTTATGCTTAGCATCATTATTCTGACATACAACCAAAAAGACTTCACACTGCGTTGTTTGGAAGCATTGACTCCATACATGGAGGCACACCCTGACGATGAAATTGTTTTGGTTGATAACGGCTCGACAGATTCCACGCTCTATGCTATTGACAGCAGGAACTATTCTTGGAAACAACGACTTGTAACCGTCGCTCAGAAAGAGAATTCAGGGGTGGCAAAGGGAAGAAACAAAGGCATTTCCAGATCGTCCGGAGATATAATAATGATTCTTGACAATGACACCGTGCCATCGCGCGAAGCTATTGAATGTCTTGTAAAGTATATTGGAGAGAACCCTACGACCGGATTGGTCGCTCCGAAACTATGCGCACCCGACGGCACGGTTCAGGAAAGCGCTAAACCTTTTCCCGGACTTGGAGTGAAAATAAAAAACGTATTGGGCGTTCGTAATGAAAATATCCCAAAGGAGGGGGAAGTATCGCACCCCTACTATGTGATTGGGGCGTGCCAGGTTTTCCGTCGAAGCCTGTATGATGCTGTCGGCCCTCTTGACGAAAAAATATTCTACGGCCCTGAAGATGCAGATTACTGCCAACGCATACGCGAAGCCGGTTATACGATTGACTACAACCCTGATATCTGCATAACTCACGACTATCAACGTGCGACGACCAAGAGCATACTCTCACCATTGGGTCGTAAACACATCAAAGCCTTGATACATTTTTGGTGGAAACACCGCCGCTTACTATAACAAAACCGTTGCCATACGAATCAAAAAGGCATTTAAAACCGGGGTATTACAGAGGAGGCATGTGGCCTATGGAAAGTGTGCTTCCGTCAAAACGGGCGAAGGAGAATTGCCGGAAGCAGTCGCCGAGCAGCACTATCATCGCGCCGTCGGCCAGAGGCTGGTCAATCAGCTGATGGCGGTGACCGAAAAGGAAGTATCGCGCCTTGCAGTCGGGGTGAGCCAGATTATAGTCAATACAGAAGCGCACCAGGGGGTCGTTCTCGCCAAGTCGCACTTCGGTAGCCTCGGTGCCTGTCATACGGCTGTGGGCCGACCATCGGTGTGCGAAAGGCACCGTCCAACGCGGATGGATGCCTGAGAACATCTTCTGACACAGCGAATTGCGGAACGTAGAGCGAAGCACACGGAAGGAGGTGTCCATCTCCCCTACCCCGTCGCCATGTTCCATCACGAACCGTTGACCGTCAATAATGCGTTCACACAGTCCGTCGACCACCTCCACTCCTAATTCCGAGGGGAGATAGTCAAAAATCCATATATCATGGTTTCCTTTGAGCCAAGTGACCTTCACACCGCTGTCGGTCATGTCGGCCAACGCACCGAAGAACCGCACGAAGCCTTTGGGCACCACCTCGCGGTACTCATACCAATAGTCGAGCACATCGCCAAGCAGATATATCTCGCGGGCCTCATCGGCAATGCTGCGCAGCCACGCCACGATGCGTCGCTCGTGGGCGTGGCTGTCAGCGATGTATGATGCGCCGAGATGAAGGTCGGATATGAAATAGGTATACTTCCTCTGTTCGCTCATCAGCAGTATGGGTCGTTTATCGTTCAGAGAAAACCGAGGTCAAGTTTCGCCTCCTCACTCATCATATCCTTTGTCCATTCGGGCTCGAATACGATACGGATATCCACGCTCTTGACGCCCTCGATGCTCTCCAGTTTGATGCGGGCATCCTCCACGAGGAAGTCGGCCGCAGGACAGTTGGGAGCGGTCAGGGTCATGTCAATCTGCAGGGCCCCGTCATCGCTAAGGTCTATCTTGTAAATCAGACCGAGGCTATAGATGTCGACCGGTATCTCAGGGTCATAGACAGTGCGCAACATGGCCACTATCTTCTCTTCTATTTCAAGACGCTGTTCGGCAGTCACGGCAGGATGGTTTACAGTTAGACAAGATGACGTATCAGCTCCTCCCGGTCGCCGGGCAGGAGGTCAATAACGGGAATCTCAATCATGGTGTACGCACCGGGCTTCTGAAGCATCGAAGCGCGGGCGACACCCACGAGTATCTGTGCGGTCAGGGCCGGATTGTTGATTGACATGTTGAACTCGAAACGCTGGTTCTGTGTGCGTCCCGACACGCCTTTTCTCACCATATTGACTCCGTGGCCCATATCCTTCACCTCGTCTACCGAAGCTACCTGCATAACATGGGTCTCGTCGGAGGCAAAATAGGGGTCGGTCTTCACTGCCTCGGTAACATCTTCGAGCGAAGCACCGGGTTCGAGTTCCACAT
>CAZNBC010000065.1:0-7646 GCA_964571125.1 uncultured Bacteroides sp. | reverse complement strand
ACCGCCGCAATTACACCGAAGGCGGCACCGACCCCGTGCGTTTCGGATTCGGACATATACTGTCGAATATCAACATCGAGCTGACATGCACCCCCTCTCTCACCATTACCGATGTCACCTTCAAGAGTATCCCTTCGGTAGCCACATACGCCATCACTCCGGCGCCCTTGACCGGCAATAGCTCAGCCACTTCCGATTACGTATATGACGAGGAAACATTCGGCGGCTGGACAATCAACCGCAGGGATGACCTGTCTATAAAGTTCCCCGTAACCGGCGAAAATGCCCGTGTAATCCCTTCGGATAATGAGTCGCATCGCCTTTTCTCCAACGAGGACGCATTGCTGCTGTTGCCCAACCCTGCCGCTTCGACAGAAATGAGCATCTCGCACATCAATCCCGAGGGTAAAGCAATGACCTCTACGGTCACTATCCCCAGAGGCTGGAATACCGGAGGTAGCTACGTACTGTCAATGAACATTATCAACGACGGTGTGACATTCAACATCAGGGTCGAAGACTGGAGACAAGGCGACACAGTAACCCCCACAGTGCCAAGGAAATAAAATACGATTCAATATGAAAACCGTTATAAAACCCATATATTTTATTATCGGGGCGGCCCTGGTGCTCTCGTCGTGCTCGAATGACGAGGATATACTCGGGCGTACCGACGGCGAGAGCAATCAGATTGTGTTCCGCACGTCGCTCCCGATGCTGACGAGCCGTGCCACGGTTGTCACCATGGATAATCTTTCGCACTTCTGCGTGTCCGCCTTTGATTTCGATGACCCCACGAAGGTGACTGAAGGTGTGATGCAGCCTATATTTGACAACGTTAAAATCACGACATCACCAGGCCGGGATACCTATACATCACCCCTCTGCCGCTGGCCCGATGTGACCAAGGAAAGCCATAAGGTTTCATTCTTCGGTTTCTCTCCCGGTCCGGACGATGTGGACGGTGCGCATTTGTTCAATCTATCTACGGAGACCACCCTCAATTATAAAATGACCGGTTTCCGTGTAGCCAAGGAGATAGCCGAGCAGGTGGATTTTGTCACAGCCTATGCCTCGGGGACTATGGCAGACAATCTTTTCTCGGGTATCGAACTTTCTTTTGCCCATCAGCTCAGCCGCATTGAAATCAAGGCTTACGGCTCGCATAAGAGCTGTGACATCGAGATAGCCGGCGTACGTATCGGTGGTATAGGCGTAGAGGGCACATTTGACTTCCGGCCTATTGACGGCGGAGGCGCTTGGTCAACTCCGGCCCGCGGCATCGTAGAGTATATCTACCGCAAGGGAGATGTTATATTCTCGTGCGGCAAGAATCACCGTGTCAGCATAGATAATGCCGTCTCAATTATGGGAGCCAAACGCCCCGACAAAAATGAGAACTGCGCTATGCTCATCCCCTCGACATACGCTCAGTGGGACACTATCAGTGACCGTCACAACGCCGAAAATAAGATGTATATCAGTGTACTGCTCAGGGTGACCGATGCCACACCCACTGCCGGCATAAATCCTGTGGAGAAGCAGCGCTATCCTTACAGGGACCTGTCGCAGGGTGCCGACGCGCTTAAGATCCCGGTAGTGTATCTGGCTGTCAAAAAGGCCACGGGCGAGGTTTCCACACGCGTTTACTCAGACGGCAGCGGATATTTCACCGATCCCGGTTGCACCGTTTCCTACAATCTTCCCGATACTGAGGAGGTCAAGGAATTCGGGTGGGCGGCACTCCCCGTCAAAGGCACATGGGCTCCCGGAAACATCTACACCTATAGTCTCAATTACACCTACGGAGTGGGTCTCCATGACCCTGAGGTCACAACCACCTCTCCCGGAGCCGGTGACGCCGTCATCAGTGATAAAGTCGGCATGACCTACACCGTCAGGAAGTGGAAAGTCGGCGGCGGAGCCGAATTCGAGGTGCCCGGTTCCTAAAAAAGTAAAAAATTTGTAATTTTGCAGAGCGATTCACAAAGAGTCGCTCTGCAATGTTTTATAGACACAACGTTATTATTTCCAAGGCTCCTACGGTAATGAACTGGGGCTATCTTGAAAACTGGAAGAGCACTGCCTCCCGCGCCATGTGCTGATACCGTGATGGTATCAGGCATGTGCCAATCAAATTACCCTAACCATTTTTCACTAACATCATTTATCCATAATGAACAATCATCGATTGCTCACAGGTATGCTGTGGGCAGGAATGTTGTGCGGTGGAGGCAATGTGTGTGCTCAGGATGCAGAGGTATACACCCTGCAACAGCTGTTTGATATCGCGGAGTCGCACAGTGTATTCCTCCAACCGTCACTCACTGCCGAGACTGTGGCAGAAAAGGAAGTCGCGGTGGCTAAGGCGGAGAGGCTGGCCAACGTGTCGGCCAATCTAAGCGTGTCGTACATCGGCGACGGGTTCACGACAAAGCGCGACCTTAGCGACTATCAAAGGGCACCGATACCTCATTTCGGCAGCGGAATCGGGCTGATGGTAGAACAACCCCTATATACCGGCGGAGCCATCAATGACGGAATAGAGCTTGCCCGTATGAAATCCACGGCCTCACGTTTCGCAACGAAGCTGCAGCGCGACAATATACGGTTCAGCATAGTAGGGTGCTACCTTGATATATACCGTCAGCTCAATCTTCGCAAAGTCGTGGTGGAGAATCTCGCCCTTGCGCGTAAGGAGCTCAAGGAGATGGAGGCCCGATACCGTCAGGGGGTGGTGCTCCGGAATGACATCACACGCTATGAGCTTCTGTGTTCCAACCTTGAGTTGCAACTCATCAAGGTAGACAATACCCTGAGCATACTTCAGCGCAATCTGTCGGGTACGGTGGGGATGCCGAAGGACACGAAGATAGTGCCCGACACCACTATGATAGACCGGTTGATGCCGGTAGAAGATGAAGCTTGGTGGCAGGAAAGAGCCGCTGCCGAGGCCCCTGCCCTGCGGTTGGCCAATTCGGAGGTGGAAATAAGCCGCAAGGTTGAGCATTTGGACAGGAGCGCTCGCCTGCCGAAGATAGGACTGCAGGCAGGATGGACTCTTGACGGCCCGATACTCGTGGAGGTGCCACCGATAAACCGTAACCTCAGCTACTGGTATGTTGGACTGGGCTTGAAGTATGACCTCTCGTCACTGTATAAGAACAACAAGAAGGAGGCACGTAACCGTGAGGCCACCCGACAGGCTCAGCAGAAGCTTGACGCCGTGAAGGAACAGCTCGAGATGGATATCCGCGCCGACCATGTACGTTCGCAGGAGTCCTACGAGGAGTTGCGCACACAGACTAAGAGCGTGGAGCTTGCCGACCGCAACTATCACACCATCTCGGTGCGCTACTCGTCGGATATGGCGCTAATAACCGACCTGATTGACGCAGCTAATGCCAAGCTCGACGCCGAGCAGATGCTGGTCAACGCAAAAATCAACATACTTTACTACTATTACAAACTACAATTTCTTACCGGAACGATATGACACACCGCAATAAAAAGATTCTCTCATATATACTCAGTATAGCCGTAGCACTGGCAGCCGTGATATGGGTAGGGAGCAAGTTCATCCACCTCGGCAATGTGGAATTTACAGACAACGCGCAGGTACGCCAGCAGATAGTGCCGGTAAATTCACGTGTCCAGGGATACATCCGTGAAATCCGCTTCAAGGAGTTCGAGCCTGTGAAGAAGGGTGACACTTTAGTGATAATTGACGACGCGGATATGCGCCTGAGAGTTGCACAGGCGAAGGCCGACTATCAGAATGCCATAGCCGGAAAGAGCGTCACTGCCCACAGCATCGGCATGGCATCGGCCAACGTGGCCGTGAGCGAGGCGTCGGTTGAAGAGGCCCGGGTGGTGATGGAGAATGCCAGGAAGGATTACGAACGCTTCAAGGCGCTGCTTGCTCAGGACGCCGTGACACGTCAGCAGTATGACGGCGCCATGACTGACTACGAGGCGAAGAAAGCGCGCTACGAGACCCTTAAGCGCGGACGTGAAGCCTCGTCAACGGTGGTCGAACAGTCGCGTCTGCGTGTCGATCAGAACGAAGCGGGCATTGAACTCGCAAAGGCCCTGCTTGAGACCGCCGAACTGAATCTGTCATACTGTGTCATCACGGCTCCGTGCGACGGATTCGCCTCACGCAAGGAGATTCAGGAGGGACAACTCGTGCAACCCGGCCAGACGATGCTTGATATCGTGGACACAAACGACGTGTGGGTGACCGCAAACTACAAAGAGACACAGCTTAAGAACATCCATCCGGGCAGCGAGGTGAAAATCAAGGTGGACGCCATACCCGATGTGGTGTACTACGGTGAGGTTGCGGCCATCTCCAAGGCTACGGGCGCATCGCTGTCAATACTGCCGCAAGACAATTCGGCAGGCAACTTCGTGAAAGTAAGGCAGCGCGTGCCGGTGAGGATAGAGTTCACCGACAAGAATCAGCCCTCCGACCTACAGCGCCTCCGTGCGGGAATGAATGTGGAGTGTGAGGTATACGTTCACTCAGAAAAGTAATCCGCATGGGAGACTATCATCTGCCTCAGGGGCCGTTTGACATCCCTGAGGTGCCTGATTTCATACCCCGACGGCTGAAACCGTGGCTGTTTATCTTCTTTGTGCTGATAGTGCAGTTTTCGGGAGGATTATATCTTGCGGCCGCGTCAGATATGGTTGGAACTACGGCACTGATGCAGGAGGATATACTGATGGCGGGCTACGCCTCGCTGATAGGTATGTCCATCAATTTTTGCGTGATGTTCCGCGTGAAATTCCGGTTTTCGACTCGCGTGCAGCTGCTCGTGTGCTGTATGGTGCTCATCGCGGCCAACTTCATCTGCGCCCATACCGAGAGTGTGCCTCTCCTCGTGGTGACATGCTTCATCGCGGGGTGGTTCAGGATGCAGGCCACCTTCGCCTGCAACTCCACGATTCAGCTGTGGCTGACTCCCGTCCGAGATATGGCCATATTCTTCTGCTACGTGTACATTGTGGTCGACAGTGTGATACAGCTCTCGGGTATCGCCACGATATATACGGCCTTTCATCTGCAGTGGGAGTATATGCAGTGGATAATGTCGGCGCTCCTCGCGCTTGAGATAGTGATGGTGCTGTGGCTTGTGAGGCCCATGCGTGCCTCGATGTTCATTCCCCTGCTCGGCATTGACTGGATTGGCTCCATACTTTGGGCCGGTTTCATGATGTGCTTCACGTTCATCTGCGTCTACGGCTCTTACTTCGACTGGTTAGAGGCGTACGAGATACGGTGGGCGGCTGTGTTAGGAGTGGCCTGCCTGGCGATCAATCTGTGGCGAGCCGGCTTTCTCCATCATCCGTACATATCCTTACCGGTGTTCAGAAACCGCAATGTCATCAGGGCTACGCTCGTGTATCTGGTATTCTTCACACTTCTCGCCACCGAGCATGTGTTTGAGCATACATACGCAGCCTCGATTCTCGGCTTTGACGAGACCAACCTCATAGACCTAAACTGGTACGTATTCGTCGGAATCATCGCCGGGTGTGCCTTCACTTACTACACCTTTGCGCTGAGGAAATGGCGGTACAAGACCATGACCCTCATAGCTTTTACCTTGGCGGGGATATATCTTGCGTACTTCTACTTCCTGATTGACTACGGCGTGGAGAAGGAGGCTCTGTTTCTGCCGCTGTTCGTCCGCGGGGCAGCATCGGTAATCATCTCCATCGTGTTCCTTACCTCCATAGTGCAGAGCGGACTGCCATTCATGGTGTTCCCTCAGGCATTGACAATCAACGGTTTCACCGGTGCGGTGATGGGGGCCACACTGGGCCCGGCGATAGTGGGCGAACTGTTACGCCACATCACCACGCGCAATTACAGCCAGATAATATCGGAGTTTACCGATACGGCCTCGGGAATTGTCGGAATGTATCCGGGAGAGCTGGCAGGAATCGCAGGCTTACAGGCGCTGATAGTGTCAATGAAGGAGATTTACGGTATATTGCTGATTGTCTGCGTTATATCGCTGCTCTTTATAATCGTCAGCTATGGAGGAGTACGTCCTCAGGCCATTTTCCCGAAATGGCGCACAATCCGCCGCATACTTCGCAGGGAAGCTACTGTTGAGTCCTGACCGAGCGGTCTCGCCACCTTCTGCCTGTCACAATGTAAATGAGAAGGTGGTGAGGCGGGTAGCGGGGTCAGTTGAGAGGGAGAATTCCGCCGAGTGCTGACGCAGTATTTCGGTGACGAGCATCAGGCCCAATCCACGGTCGGCGTGTTTGGTTGAGAAAAACGGGGTGAATATCCGCGACGCGATTTCGGGGTTTATGCCATGACCATTGTCAATGACACGTACCGTACGACCGCCGCAGACCTCAATATCGATGTGTCCGTCAGGGCGCTCGCCGATACTTTCGGCAGCATTCTTGACGACATTAATCATCACGCGCTCTATCTGCATCATGTCGGCCGACACAGTGAGGTTATCGCACCCGTAGGTCCTGAAAGAGAGAGATACAGACTGCGGAAGCATGCCGCGCAGAAAGGGTATGAGATGTCCGATAGCCTCGTCAAGCCTAACACTTGTCTTTTCGGGTGCCGGGAGCTTGACAAGGTCAGAGTAGCCCTTGACAAATTCGGCGAGATGCAGACAGCTGTCGCTGCAGCTCTCAAGAGTGGCGCACACATCGGGTTCGGAGGCATGAATCGTAGCCAGGGTGTCAAGTACCGACACGACGCTGCCGAGCGTATTGTTGACCTCATGGCCCATAGATCGTACAATCTGGCTGAGCACTCTCCGCTCGGCCAGTACTATTTCGTCGGTCATGCGCTCGATGAGATAGAACCTGCGCCGGAATCCCGAGTCCATGAACCAATAGCACGAGCACCGGACTATCTGGTTGGAATCCGTGCGCACTACCCTGCTCTCGTCCAGTGCAAGCCCATCTATGATATCCTTGTGGACGGGTGACATCAGGGTCTCAAAGGCGCGGTTTGACAGGGTGATTTTGCCATCGAAATCGCATATCGCTATGCCGGTCGGTGAGGCTTCGACGAGCTTGTGCAGCAGATGGTTCTGCTCCTGAAGCTTAAGGCGCTCTGACTTCATGGAGTCCATGAGTGTGTTGAACAACTCCACAACGCGGTCAGCATCGGGCTGACCGGTGTGACACAGATGGCTGCTGAAGTCCTGCTCACGCAGGAGATAGACACCATTTTCGACAGCTCTAAGCGGCACCGTCACAGCCTGTCGCCACAGGCATAGCGCGACGACGACTCCCACGCTCAGTCCTACAATCCACCACATTCCCGCACCGGTCAGTGCTGCCACTCCCAAGGCGATGACAAGAATCAAAGTGATTGGGAACCAGAAATGGTAAGTCATGAGCGTTTTCATATTCAATCTTTTTATCCGTTTATCGGTTTATTTGAGGGTATCGGGCTTATAATCGACCGGTATACCGTACTTCTGCACACGACGGTAGAGAGCCTGCCGGGTTATACGCAGTAACTCGGCAGCAGCCGACATATTGCCGTTGCAGCGGTCAATGGCCTCAATGACGGTCTTGCGCTCGACATGCTCGAGTGTCGGCACACGGTTGCGCTCCTCGCTTGCCACCTCGGCATCTTTCAATGCCTT
>CAZNBC010000064.1:0-7661 GCA_964571125.1 uncultured Bacteroides sp. | reverse complement strand
CAAAATATATAACAACGAGCGGAACTTACCTAACTGACGCTATGACGAATGTCGGCTATCTCCTCGATTCGCTCAGAGCTCAGGCGCTGAAGGAGCATTACGGGATTCTCACCGGTTGATCTCCACAGGTCAGGGTTGAGGTCACGAAAGAGGGTCTTGGCTTCGCTGTTCCACACCCACCAAAGGTTCTTGGCAAGCTCTTCAAGGGGCTTGAGGTGAGCGGGAAGTTCGCTATTGACGGTTACGTCATGCCATACGGGAGTATTGGCATTGCTAACTTTAATCTTCATAATATAAATATGATTATTTTTTCTTGTTGTCTTGAATTAATTATGTCCACTAAGGGGTATAACAATCACCGGCGGCTTTTGGCATTACGTAGTGCTATTTCAAACGCATCGAGATAGTAGACGACGAAGTAGCTCCACGCCGCACGTGACGCTGTTGCCATTGCGGCTGCGTGTATAGTTTCTGTCTGTAATTTATCGGCACAGGTGAGGAACTTCAGCGAGCGGGCGATATTGTCGACCACCTCGTGATAGTTGCTGTCGTTGCGGCCTATCACGTTCACTCCGGCATCCTCAAACTGATTCTCGACGGTGTCAAGCACCCACTGACCGAAGCCTGAGAGCGACGTGGTGACAGTAGGCACACCGAAGGCCACACTTTCAAGCGGAGTGTAACCCCAGGGTTCGTAGTATGAGGGGAACACGGTGGCATCCATACCTATGAGAAGCTCATAATAGGGCTTGTTAAATATGCCGTCGGTACCGTTAAGATAGCAGGGAACGTATATGACGCTGACACCCGAAGTCTCGTCGTTGGCGAATCCAATCTGATGGATTCGGTTAATCACCGGATCGCTGTCATGATTGTTGAGCCAATGGGTTATCACAGGGTCGCACAGGCGCGAAGCGCTCTCGGAAGTCAGCGATTCACTGAGGTCGGCGCGAGGTTCACGGGCCCATGCAGGCACCATCACGTAGGCGAGCACCTTGCGTCCGGGCACCATGTGGGCCAGACGGTCAAGCGAATCGAGGTATACATCCAGGCCCTTGTTGCGATACTCGCATCGTCCTGAAGTGGCCACAATGAAGGTGGAATCGTCAAAGATATTGCCACATAGTCCGTTGGCCACTGCGAGGAGTGACTCACGGGCTTCCTGACGGGCCTTTTTAAACTTGGTCTTGGCCGGCACGAAATTCTTCTCGAATCCGTTGGGAGTCACCACCTGAGGACGCAGGTCAAGAAGCTGCTCACACTCTATGGCGGTCACCTCGCTCACGGTAGTAAAGCAGTCGGCATTATGAGCTGCGGCCTTTTCAAGCGAATGCTTGGCCTCCATATTGAGCTCACGGGCCATCTGGTCGCCGTTGTAGCCCTTGAGATAATCATATAGGGGCTTGCCGTTGCCGCATATCGAACGGCCTATGCTGGTGGCGTGGGTTGTAAATATCGTAGCCACGGAAGGAAGTTGCTCCTTAACATATAGGAGTCCCATACCGGTGGTCCATTCATCGAAGTGGGCTATAACGCTCTTGCCCTCGATGCCCTGAAAGTCACAGATGCTCTTGATGACCAGACCGGCGGCATGTGAGAATGCACAAGCCTCGTCATAGTCGCCATAGGCATGAAGGGAGTCGACGCCGAATTTTTCCCACATGCGGCCATAGAACTCATCCTTAACGGCATACATAGCGTCGAATTTCACGAGCACCACAACAGGCTTTCCCGGAATATTCCAACGGCCTACACGCACGGTCACACCGGCGGGAAGAGCCGCATTAGCTTTCCAGTCCTTTAACAGGGTGCGTGATTCAGTGAAGAAAGGAGAAGGTGAATCCTCTGACCAAACATCGGGACCGATAAAAATCACACGGTCACCATAAAGTTTCTGAAGTGTCTTAGCTTTGGTGGAGAGTACGGTGTAGATACCTCCTATTTTATTGCAGACCTCCCAGCTTGTTTCAAAAAGGAGGTCGACATCTACTTTTCGATCTGTCATATGGTCTTGGTGTAGATATTTTTCAGGGCGCAAAGTTACGAATTTTTTCGTAAAACCCAACATGATAAGGTTTAAGTTAGTTAATCCTTAACTTTTATTGGGCGTAGGGAAAGGTAGGGCGCCATTACGTAGGCTCCGCGTCCGAAAAGCCGCACCGTCAGATATGCACCGCGCATTATCAGTGCGTCCTTCAGCGTGGGAGCCGCAGGAAGTATCTCATTCATTATCTCCACGGCAGCCCGACGGTTGCCCTCGGCAGCAAGATGCCCCGCGAGATCAGCCCTGCGCATATCGATCCATAGATGCAGCATATTTTTCTCATTTGCGTCACGCGAGGATGAATCTATGGCCGAATCCATGGCGTCAAGCGCCCGCATCATATTATCGGCAACGGAATTATAATCCGTACCGGTTATGGATTCCTCCTGAAAGTAAATCATTACAGTCGGCTCGCCGGTGATATATACGACCGATTTCTCCACTTCCGGATGAAGGAGCAGACGGAGTCCGAGTTCAAGATCATCCCATTGACAGAGGGAGTCATTCCATCCTCCGGCCTCCCGAAATACCGATGTTGCAATCGCCATCCGCTGGGTGGAGAGAGAACTGTGGAATATGTGTGAACGCATAAGATTACGGTCGCGCCAAGCCATCACTTTCAGCCATCCCTCAGGCTCTACCATCGCCACATCCCAAAAAAACAGCGGAGCATCAGGGTGAGCCTTGATAGCGTCCACCACACGCTCCACATGATTCTCCTTCATGACGTCATCGGAGTCGAAGAACATCACATACGGGGTCGTCACCTCACTCAGGCCACGATTGCGCGCTCTTGAAGCACCGGGCTGAGACTCAGTCACCACCTTCACGGAAAAATCCTCATCAGCCACCCTCGAGGCCCAGCTGTCAAGCACCTCACGGGTATTATCGGTGGAAGCATTGTCAACGAGCACCACATTCATGGGGCGGAATGACTGACTGTGAATGGAATCGAGAGTACGGCCCACGATGGCTGCACGGTTTCTCACCGGCACCACCACGGTGACAGGCGGCTGCTGCGCTTCAGTACGGTTATGAGACATAGATATATTCAGATAACGGGACAAATGACCGGATTGGCGTTCACCCTTCAAGTCACTTATCTAACGCCACGACACAATGCTTTATTATTGCAGCTCCGCTATTAGGCTTCATTATCACAGTAGACATGTCGGAGGATTTTACTAAATTTGCCTGACAATGAAACCGTCGACACTCATACTCATCACCTCACGCTTCCCCTACGACTCCGTCACCGGCCCGGTGTTCATCACCCCCGAGCTACCTCACCTGAGCCGGATGTTCGATCGGGTCATAATCATGCCCATGCTGGCCGACGGCCCGCTGAGACAGATAGACCTGCCTAATGTGGAGGTAGACACTTGCCTGATACGCCATCCGCTCCTGCGCAGGAAGTGGACACGCGGAGTGCTGCTGTTCAACCGTCACTCTCTCGGAGCCATCCTAAGAGGCAGTTTCGACGACCTGACCTATACGCTCAGCGCACGGGCCGTGAACGTGGCCCTGCGGCAGCGTCTTAAGGAGTTAGGACTCACCCCCGACAACACGCTGCTGTACTCCTACTGGTTTGAGTCGCAGGCCGACGGAGCCGTTATGACCGGATTCCCCACCATAATCCGCGGCCACGGCCATGATGTGTGGACCTCGCGCGGCACACCCCTGCGCCGTCACACGGCTGCTCGCTCTGCCACCATTTATGCCGCAAGCGACGCGGCTGCCGACCACTTCAAATCCGAGTTCCCCGACGCCGCCGACCACATACGCACCGCCCCGTTAGGAAGCCTGAAGAAATACCCCGATGTCACGACTAAGAGCCACTCCTCCAAGGATGCCAAGCTTACGTTCCTGACAAGCGCACGTGCTGTCGAAGGTAAACGCCCCGTGCTCACCTACGAATTCATGAAGAAACTGGCCGTGGCGCGCCCCGCCACTCAGGTGAAGTGGATATTCGTGGGCGACGGCGATGCCCTGCCCGCCCTCAGAGCGGCCGTCGGCAATGACACTGACAGCGGACAACTCCCTCCTAACCTCACCGTTGACCTTCGAGGAGCGCTTGACAACAGCATGGTTCATGACCTCTACGCCACCGAACCGATTGACTGGCACATACTCCTCACCGTCTCCGAAGGTGGACGCCCGATATCGCTGTGCGAATCCCTCTCCTACGGGGTTCCGGTCGTGGCTACCGAAGTGGGAGGCGTGCCCGAACTGATTGATGACACTTGCGGCCTCCTCCTTCCCCCCGACCCGCAGAGCGAGGAGTTCGTAAGGGGTATAGCTCCGTATCTTGACAGCGACTATCGTATGGAGCAGTTGCGGCACGGTGCCCTGGAACGGTGGAAAGAGACTGCCGATGCCGAAAAGTACTCCCGTGACTTTGCCACACGAATCTCATCATTCGAGTATTGACCATGAGCACCTCAACGCCTAAAATATCCGTCATCGTGCTCACCTACAATCAGGAGCACACCATAGCCGCGACCCTCGACAGCGTACTATCGCAGCGCACCGGCTATCCCTACGAAATCATTATCGGCGAGGATGAGTCTACCGACGGTACACGAGGCATCTGTGAGCAATACGCCTCACGCTATCCCGACATCATACGCCTCATGGACAAAGCTCCCAACAAGGGCATCGTGGACAACTACTTCGACTGCTTCGAGGCCGCACAAGGGGAGTATATCGCCGACTGTGCGGGCGACGACACCTGGGCCGACCCCTATAAACTGCAGCGTCAGTGCGATATGCTCGAGGGTGCCGCGGACGTATCCATCGTCTTCTCCGCATGGCGCAAAATCCACCCCGACGGACACACCGCCATAGAGGACTACGGCATGTCGCAGTCATCACTGCTTCCTGGGCGGCAACTACTCGCCGACTACCTGTCGCAAAAGATCCTCATAGTTCTATCCACCGCCATGTACCGTGCGGCCACACTCCGCGACTGCATGACCTGCGGTCACGCCGCGATGGTGCGCAATCCGCAGTTCGGCTGCGAGGATATGCCACTCATATGCGCGCTCCTCAGCCGTGGCAACGGGCTGTACGACCATAAAGTGACGCTCAACTACCGTATGGGCGACGATTCCATCTCCAACCCCGCCTCAAAGGAACGGGCCGTACGCTTTTACTACCGCACCCTCCGGGCCACGTGCACCCTCGCCGAACATTACCATGTCAGCTCCGCCGAGTTACGGGCTTACTGCTCGCGTCAGGCCAACTACACCATTGCGCTCGCCTCCGGGGCCCACGACCGAGCTTACCTCCACGACACACTGAAATTAAGCCGCAGATACAACCTCCGTCTGTCCTGGAAGTCATTCCTGCGGCTTTGGAAAGATTCGTTATTCCGGATTTAGAAATCGAAGCGCTCGAGCTTAATGCCGTTGCGTGTAAGTTCCTTGATTTTAGGCACGAGCTGAATGTAGTGTGCCGAAGCGGCATGAGCCGTAAGTGATTCCTCATCGTTCCATGTCTCGCAGAACATCATCACAGTGCGGTCTGTAGTACTCTCGAACAGGCCGTAGGACACACATCCTCTGTCCTTACGCGAAGCCTCCACGAGCTGCATACCGAGCTGACGCACCGTGTCAAGATACTTCTCATCCTTTACTTCGAAAAATGCATTAAGTCTAATCATAGTCGTATACTGTTTTGGTTATATATAATTAATGTATATGGGGGAGGGTATAGATAAAACGCCCGGGAGAGGGGATTGTTATACATTAACCTTTGTTAACACCGGGGTGCAAAACCGTCGCTCCCGCGTCCGGGTAACTTTGCTACCGTTAATAAAACCGATACCGTATGACACACCTTTCCGACACCTCCATCGTCATCTCTCCCCGAGTGATACGTACCCTCCAGGGTCTTCCCGCCGACGAACGTGACATTGTCTCCACCGCCGTAGCCAAATATCTCTTCTTAGGCATTGACCCCTCCGACACCCTTTCGCCCTATCATAAGATGATTTTCGCTTTCATCCTTGACTACGTGCGTCGCGATACACGTCGTGACACCCGCCACAACACCGTTGCCTGATAGCGCATTTTGAAGTAACTTTGCCGCATGATTACCCTGACCAACAACATACGCAAGACGGTCACGCAACTTGACAAGGCAAAGTACCGCAAGGAGAGCGGGCTGTTCATGGCCGAAGGCACCAAGTGTGTGCTTGACACCATCGGGAGCTTCCGCCTCCGATGGCTTTTCGCCACCGACCGCTGGGCCGCCGAACATGAGCACACGGCCTCACGCCACTCCGAGGAGCTGTGCATCGTACCCCGCAAAGACCTCGAGCGGATGAGTCACCTCACCACTCCCCCCGAAGTGATAGCGGTGTACGAGGTTCCCGAGCGCACGGTCGACCTCGGCACCCTACGGCCCAACCTTTATCTTGCGCTTGACGGTGTGCAGGACCCCGGCAATCTGGGCACCATCATGCGCACCGCCGACTGGATGGGTATCGACACCATTTTCTGCAGCCACGGATGTGCCGATCTCTATTCCCCCAAAGTGGTGCAGTCCACTATGGGCGCCATCAGCCGCGTGAAAGTCATCTATCTACCCCTTGAAGATGTGGTGACGCGCTTCCCCTACCCCGTCTACGGCACATTCCTTGACGGCGAGAACATCTACGGCTCACAGCTAAGTGAATCAGCTCTGATAGTGATGGGCAACGAAGGCCGGGGCATATCACCCGAACTTGACCGCCTCATCACCCACCGTCTGCGCATCCCCTCCTATCCCCCCGAGGCTACGACCTCCGAATCGCTCAATGTAGCGGTGGCCACGGCCATCTGCGTCGCCGAATTCCGTCGCCTGCAGAATTTCCGATAAGATTTACCGATAAGATTTCCTCTATGGCTACCAAGACTAAGACCCTATGGTTCTGCACCGAGTGCGGAGCCGACGCGCCGAAATGGTCGGGACGCTGTCCGGCATGCGGCGCGTGGAACACCATGACCGAAGAGCGTGTGTCGGCCAAGAGCTCGCAAAAAAAAGGGTGTGCATCACTGCGCACCACCCGCTCCACACCTATGGCGGTGTCCGACCTGCAGACCGGCACGGAGCAGCGCATACCCATGCCGAGCCACGAGCTTAACCGCGTGCTCGGAGGGGGCCTTGTCACCGGCTCGTTAGTACTCATCGGCGGTGAGCCGGGTATCGGCAAATCCACGCTGGTGCTTCAGAACACCTTGGCTATAAAAAGCAAACGCATACTCTACGTGTCGGCTGAGGAAAGCGCCTCGCAAATCAAGATGCGCGCCGACCGCCTTGGGCGCGACAGCGAAAACGTGTTCATCGTGTGCGACACATCGCTGGACACCATCTTCGAGCACATCGAAAACATTGAGCCGGAGATAATCATCATTGACTCCATACAGACCATCGCGAGCGACGACATAGAGTCATCCGCAGGAAGCGTCAGTCAGGTCAGGGAGTGCGCAGCGCGCCTCCTGCGCTACGCTAAGGAGAGCAACGTGCCCGTCATACTCATAGGCCATATTACTAAGGAGTGCAGCCTTACAGGACCCAGAGTATTGGAGCACATCGTTGACGCCGTGCTGCAGTTCGAAGGCGACCGCCACTA
>CAZNBC010000063.1:0-7799 GCA_964571125.1 uncultured Bacteroides sp. | reverse complement strand
CTCGGTGCGATGGTGTCGACTTCCAATATGGACTCGTATCGCGGCATAGGTGACTTCAAGCGTCTCGGATATATCCCTTATGACATCCATGACCCCTATAATGGCGAGCATGGCAATTGGTCGCTTTCGCGCACACTGGAGTACGCCTATGATGATTACTGTATAGCCCGTATGGCTGAGCGGATGGGAAAATCTGAAGTGGCTGAGCAATACTACGATAGGGCGCGTAATTACGTGAATCTGTTTGACTCGGTGTCCGGATTCATGGTACCCCGCGACAGTAACGGACGTTTCCAGCCCGCATTTGACCCTGACGAGTATACGCCCCATATTTGCGAGAGTAACGGATGGCATTACTTGTGGTCGGTGCAGCATGATATTCCCGGACTCATGGCCCTGATCGGCGGCCGTGAGTCGATGGAGAAGCGCCTTGACAGGATGTTTGATTATGTCGTCGAGGACAACTCCGGTCTGCCAATATTCTCCACCGGTATGATAGGGCAGTACGCTCATGGCAATGAACCGTCACATCATGTGCCTTACTTATATAACTATGTGGGCTCGCCATCAAAGACTCAGCGCCGTGTGACTCAGATACGCAGCGAGCTGTATAATGCTACCCCCGCCGGAATCTGCGGTAATGATGACACCGGGCAGATGTCGGCCTGGTATGTACTCTCCGCCATGGGATTCTATCCTGTAGATCCCGCCTCGGGAAAATACGAGATCGGTACCCCCTTGTTTCCTGAGGTGAAGTTGAGCCTGTCCAACGGAAATACCCTCAGGATTCTCGCCCCGGAATTTGACCGTGACCATATATATGTTAAGTCGGTTACGGTAAACGGTGTCCCCCTTGACAAGAGCTATCTCACCCATGAACAAATCCTTGCGGGAGGGGAGATTGTCTTCGATATGAGTGACACACCACAGCCCGCATGGTATGGAGCCGACAGATAATAATTGGGGTTAAAGGTCGGCTGAATTGTCAACGTTTTGTAAAATAATTTACAAGTTTTGCAGAGTCGAAAAAAATTACTATCTTTGAAGTAAGAAAATCTCTCATCCGCTAATGATGAATTTTCGGCCGTGAGATGAGGAATTTTCAGGTTGTTATAATCTTTTAAATAACTCTATCCAATTTCTTTGAATATGAATAACGATTTCCGCAACTATGCTGTCAAGCATTTAGGAATGAACGGACTTGCTCTGGATCAGTATGCGGCATCAGTGTCAGCAAGATGCGCTGTGCCGAATATCACATCCAGCTATATCTCTCCTACCATTATCGAGGAACGCCAGCTTAACGTGGCTCAGATGGACGTGTTCTCACGTCTGATGATGGACCGCGTGATTTTCCTCGGAACAGATGTCAATGACTATACCGCCAATGTAATACAGGCTCAGCTGCTTTATCTTGACTCGGCTGATCCCGGCAAGGATGTGTCCATCTACATCAATTCTCCCGGCGGATCGGTATATGCAGGCCTCGGCATCTACGACACCATGCAGTATATCTCCTCCGATGTCGTTACTATATGCACCGGTATGGCTGCCTCGATGGCCGCAGTGCTCCTTGTGTCAGGTACCACAGGCAAGCGATTCGCCCTCAATCATTCCAGAGTGATGATCCACCAGCCTATGGGTGGCGCTCAGGGTCAGGCTTCCGATATCGAAATCACGGCCCGTGAGATACTCAAACTCAAGAAGGAACTTTATACTATCATTTCCGACCATTCAGGTCAGCCCCTTGAGAAGGTTGAGCGCGATTCAGACCGCGACTACTGGATGACATCGCACGAAGCCAAGGAATATGGTATGGTCGACGAAGTTCTCGTGAAGGCTCGTCCCGCTATTGATAAGCCGAACATATAATTATATCTCGGATATATTCTCATGAACAGATACGGCAATCCCAACTACAGATGCGTTACACAATGGTGTGCGTCTTGTATTGAGATTGCCGTTTTATCATAATATGGCAAAAAAAACGACCAATAATTCAGGGCCTCATTGTGCGTTCTGCGGGAGATACCCCGGCCAGGACGGCGTTATGTTCGTGCCTAATCCCACAAATGACGTGTTCGTATGCACCGAGTGTGTCGAACAGCTTCATTTTCTTGTTAATCAGGCTATAGAGTCTGATAAAGCTGCCGATGACGAGCCGGTGAAGTCATTGGATGAAATACCAAAGCCCAAAGAGATATGCGCTTACCTTGACCAGTATGTCATAGGTCAGGAGGACGCCAAGAAGTTCCTCTCGGTAGCTGTTTATAATCATTATAAGCGTCTGGCGCAGTCCACTGAGGACGATGTGGATATCGAGAAGAGCAATATCATAATGGTTGGACCTACCGGAACAGGGAAGACTCTTCTTGCCAAGACTATCGCCCGCTTGCTTGATGTGCCGTTTACCATCGTGGACGCCACGGTGCTCACTGAGGCCGGCTATGTGGGTGAGGATATCGAGAGTCTTCTGACACGCCTTCTTGCCGTGGCCGACTATGATGTGGCCAAGGCGGAGAAAGGCATAGTCTTTATTGACGAGATAGACAAGATAGCCCGCAAAGGTGACAACCCCTCGATAACCCGCGATGTGAGCGGTGAGGGTGTACAGCAGGGACTCCTTAAGCTCCTTGAAGGCTCTATTGTGAATGTTCCCCCGCAGGGAGGCCGCAAGCATCCCGAGCAGAAGATGATTCAGGTGAATACCAAGAATATACTGTTCATCTGCGGAGGTGCCTTCGACGGCATAGAGCGTAAGATAGCCCAGCGCCTTAACACACACACCGTGGGATACTCCAACAATAGTGAAAGATCCCGGATTAACCGTAATAATCTCCTTGATTATGTGGCTCCTCAGGATCTCAAATCCTTCGGACTTATTCCGGAAATCATTGGCCGACTGCCTATTCTCACACATCTTGAGTCTCTTGACCGTGACGCACTGCGTCGTGTGCTTGTAGAACCTAAGAATTCTATAATCAAGCAGTATGAGAAACTCTTCAAGATGGATGGCGTTGAGCTGGAATTCACTCCGGAGGCTCTGGATCTTATTGTTGATAAGGCTATCGAGTATAAGCTCGGCGCACGCGGACTTCGTTCCATCGTGGAATCCATAATGATAGACCCCATGTATGAGATTCCCTCGACTGATGAAACTAAGTTTGTTGTGACTCCGGAGTATGCTCTTGAGAAACTTAAGAAAGCCAATTTCGAGACCGCTATGTTCAAGTAATCCCTCATCCTCTCCTCGGGAGATTGCCTTTCAAATGTTTTAAATAGTTATCGTAACAGGTAGTATATTTCAATAGACTCGCTTTTAACCAATCTTCTCCCCCTCAATACTTTTCTCCCACATGATAAGTTCGCGTGACCTCACTGAAGCCTTGAAGCAACATTTTGGCTTCGACACTTTTAAAGGCAACCAACACGACATCATTATGAGCCTGCTTTCGGGACATGACACTTTTGTACTCATGCCTACCGGAGGAGGTAAGTCGCTATGTTATCAGTTGCCTGCCCTCCTGATGGAGGGCACTGCAATAGTGATATCGCCGCTTATCGCCCTGATGAAGAATCAGGTTGACGCCATGCGCAACTTCAGTGAAGCAGACGAGGTAGCCCACTTTCTTAATTCCTCGCTCAACAAGGCCGCTTCCGACAAGGTGAAAGCTGATGTCCGGTCTGGTCATACGAAGTTACTGTATGTAGCGCCGGAGTCACTGACTAAGGAGGATAATATTGAGTTCCTAAGATCGGTCAAGGTATCGTTCTATGCCGTAGATGAGGCACATTGTATTTCGGAGTGGGGTCATGACTTCCGCCCGGAATACCGACGTATCCGCCCTATAATTAACGAGATAGGGCCCCGTCCTGTTATTGCCCTGACAGCAACGGCCACCCCCAAGGTGCAGCATGATATTCAGAAGAATCTCTCCATGCTCAACGCCAATGTCTTCAAGTCATCGTTTAACCGTACGAACCTTTACTACGAGGTGCGTCCGAAGTCAGCGAATATTGATAAGGAGATAATACGGTATATCAAAAACAATGAGCATAAGTCGGGTATCATCTACTGCCTCAGCCGCAAAAAGGTCGAGGAGCTTACCGAGCTGCTGAGGGTCAATAACATAAAGGTGCTTCCGTATCATGCAGGTATGGATAGTGCGACCCGGTCGGCCAATCAGGATGCCTTTCTTTACGAGAAAGTGGATGTGATAGTGGCCACCATAGCCTTCGGTATGGGTATTGATAAGAGCGATGTGCGATTTGTAATTCACTACGATATACCAAAGAGCCTCGAAGGATATTATCAGGAAACAGGACGTGCGGGACGTGACGGCGGTGAGGGACACTGTCTGACATTTTATTCGGCCAAGGATCTGCAGAAAATGGAGAAATTCATGCAGGGCAAGCCCGTGGCCGAACAGGAAATCGGACGCCAGCTGCTTAACGAGACCGCTTCGTATGCCGAGTCAAGTGTATGCCGGCGTATGTCCCTGCTTCATTATTTCGGTGAAGAATACGGGCGTGACAACTGTGGGAATTGCGATAACTGCACAAATCCCAAAAAGAAAGTGGAAGCTAAAGATGAGATGTGTGAGGTCATTGAGACCATCACTGCGCTGAAAGAAAAGTTTAAAGCAGAATATGTGATAGATGTCATGCGTGGTAAGGTAACCCACGATGTGCGCAACTATCACCACGACGAACTTGAAGTGTTCGGATGTGCCAAGGGCACGGATGCCAAATTGCTTAATGCCGTTATCCGTCAGGGTATGATAGCGGGATATATTGACCGTGACATCGAGCAATATGGCATTTTGAAAGTGACACCTAAAGGAAGAGAGTTCTTTGAGAACCCCGTGTCATTTAAAATCGTGGAGGATAAGGAATTTAATGATGAACCCGAGCCGGAGGTGATTAGGAGTGGCGCGTCGTGTGCCGCTGACCCCGAGCTGTATTCCATCCTGGTTGACTTGCGCCGTAAATTGGCATCAGGACTTAAATTGCCCCCCTACGTCATATTCCAGGACCCCTCACTCGAGGCAATGGCCACCACTTACCCCGTGACCATAGAGGAACTGGCCGGCATACCCGGAGTGGGTATGGGTAAGGCAAAGCGCTACGGAGCCGACTTCGTGAAAGTCATACGGCGTCATGTCGAAGATAATGAGATAGAGCGCCCCGAGGATCTGATAGTGCGTACCGTGCCTAACAAGAGTAAACTCAAGATATCCATCATACATGCCATAGACCGTAAGATACCTTTCGACGAGATTGCCCGCTCGGCACGACTTGACATGTCGGAACTGCTTGACGAGATAGAAGCCATCGTATATGCCGGAACCAAAATCAACATATCATACTATATTGATGATATCCTTGATGACGAGCAGCAGGATGACATCTTTGAGTATTTCAAGACGTCCGAGACCGATGATCTCAACGAAGCATATAAGGAACTTGGCAATGACTATTCTGATGAGGAGATACGGCTTATGCGTATAAAGTTCCTCTCGGAGATGGGTAATTGACACATATATGCCGAGGGCGCGTGAACAAGTACTTTTTTGATTTCAGTATCTATGGATAAGGATTCGATTGTCATTGACTACCGTGGTGTGGAACTTTGCCGAAAGGAGCTGACAGTGCTCCGTGACGTGAACCTCCGCATCGGTCGCGGGGAATTCGTGTATCTTGTGGGTCGTGTAGGCTCGGGCAAGAGCACCCTCATGAAGTCGATGTATGCCGATGTGCCCATAGAGAAAGGTGAAGCGAAAGTACTTGATTTCTCGTTGCCGGACCTTAAGCGTAAGATGGTGCCTATGCTGCGACGTTGCGTTGGCATAGTCTTTCAGGATTTTCAGTTACTTACTGACCGCGATGTGTACCACAATCTGCGTTTTGTGCTTGAGGCAACCGGATGGAAGGATGTCAAGGCCATAGACGAACGTATTGATGAAGTGCTCAAGAGCGTAGGGATGCTTACGAAATCCTACAAGATGCCTCATGAGCTTTCAGGTGGCGAGCAGCAGCGAATCGTCATAGCGCGTGCATTGCTTAACCGTCCGGCGATAATACTTGCCGACGAACCTACGGGCAACCTTGACCCGGATACAGGCAGGCGTATCGTCGGTGTGCTTCACGAGATTGCTAAAGGCGGCACTTCGGTAGTGATGGCCACACACAATATCGGCTTTCTGTCGCAATTTCCCGGCACGGCATATCGCTGCGGGGAGAAACGCCTCACCCCGCTTGTGACGGGCCAATCCGAGTCGTAGTCTTTTTTTAAACTTCACATAACCAAATAACCGTTTCCGTGACTGTTCCTAAGTTCTTATCGAATAAAAAGAAGCCTTTCTGGCTGGTGCTCCTGCTCAATATCGCCGCTATGGCTTTGGTGGGATTCATTATCCTGTGGATAGCTCTGTCATGGCTTGATTCATGGACTCATCATGGCGAGTATATTTCAGTGCCGGAGGTCAAGGGGCTTTCCTATAATGAGGCTTACGAAAAATTGCGTGGCGAGGGTTTCGCCGTGGAGATTTCCGACTCGGTATATGATGTCGCGCGAATCGCTCCCGGCACTGTCGTGGAGCAGAATCCCAAGTGTGATGCCAAGGTAAAGGGTGGACGTAAGGTCTATCTCACCATCACCGCTTTTTCTCCGAAGACTGTCACTATCCCTTCGCTTGTGGATGTGTCTGTGCGTCAGGCAAAATCCGTGCTTGAGGGATTGGGATTCAAGAATATTACCATAGTCAGCGTTCCCTCGGAGTATCGTGATCTTGTACTCGGAGTGAAAGCCTCCGGTGTCCGCCTGTCAAAAGGCGCGCGTGTTCCCGTCACTTCGCAGATTACTCTTGAAGTAGGTGCCGGTTCGGAGAGTGCGGTAGAGGACAGTACGGAAGATTCGTTTAGCGACTATGACGCTGTGTCATTTGACGAACTTGACCTTAATTGAAGCAGAATTGGCTGAATCAGAAAGTATATATGAGTCGGTTGACCCTGAACTGCCGCGTATAGTTGACAGTGAAGGGGAGGAACTGTATGAACATTTCCGGTTTGTAGCCGACAAGGGACAGCAGTTACTCAGAGTTGATAAGTTTCTCGTAGAGCGGCTGCAAGGTTCCTCGCGTAACCGTGTGCAACAGGCTGCCGAGGCGGGATGTATTCTCGTCAACGGTAAACCTGTAAAATCAAATTATCGTGTGAAGCCGTGCGATGTAGTGCAAGTGGTCATGGACCGTCCGCGCTATGAGTTTGAAATCGTGGCTCAGGATATTCCTCTTGAAATCGTGTATGAAGATGAGGCTGTCCTTGTGGTAAATAAGCCGGCTGGGTTGGTAGTACACCCCGGACACGGTAATTATGACGGTACTTTGGTGAATGCCCTTGCCTGGCATTTCAAGGATAATCCCGACTACGATGTGACGGATCCGCGCATGGGCCTTGTACACCGTATTGATAAGGATACATCAGGACTGCTTGTCGTGGCAAAGACTCCCGATGCCAAGACCAACCTCGGCCGCCAGTTCTATAACAAGACCACCCGCAGGGAATATGTGGCGGTAGTGTGGGGAGTTCCTGACCCGAAGTCGGGAACAGTAGATGCCCCGCTTGGACGAAATCCCAAGGACCGTCTTCAGATGGCCGTACTGTCGCCCGATGATCCGAACGGAAAACATGCCGTTACGCATTATGAAGTTATAGAGCCTTTAGGCTATGCCTCGGTGATACGTTGCCGTCTTGAAACGGGACGAACACACCAGATACGTGTCCACATGAAGCATATC
>CAZNBC010000062.1:0-7860 GCA_964571125.1 uncultured Bacteroides sp. | reverse complement strand
GGAAAGTACACCGGAAGTACAGGTTCCCACGATAACACCCTCAACCCACTTGCCTGTGTAGTCCGTGGTGCTGGTGCTCTGGGGATTGATGGCGATTACATCGGCCAAAGTGAAGGGATTGGCCTGGGTGCCGTCGCCGGTGAATTTTGGATCATCCGGGGGAGTTACGGGATCATCAGGTTTCACGGGGGTGGATGATGAAGTGCCGGCGAGTACATCGTCGATGGCATAGGTGGTATAGGGAGCACCTTCGGCAGCTTTGTAGCGGAAGCCGATGTAGATATTGCCTGAGAGCTGTGCGAGGCTGATATTGCCCGAGGGAGTCCAGTCGCCGAACTGTCCTGTAGGCTGAGGTATGGTACAGCTCAGGGGAGTGAGTGTGGCGGTAGCAGGGTCGGGTGTCGTCATGGCGAAGACTTCGAGGGTGCCGTTGCCCTCGTAGCCCACGATGCTCTTGAAGCTGATGACCTTTTCGGTCATTCCGGCTACATTGAGCGGGGGAGTGATAAGCCATGAGATGAATCCGTCAGGACCGGGCTGAGCGTTGCTGCCATAACCGGTGCACTCGGCGCGGTAGTTGCTCTGCATCTCGCGGAAGAACCAGGGCTTGTTACCCGAGGGGGTCTGTACGCTCCAGCCGGGGAGCTGACCTATTGAAGTCACACCGTCAAAGTTGACGTTGAGTGAGGTCACAGGCTCGGCGGGAGTAACAGGGGTGTCGGGATTCTCGGGAGTGTTACCGCCGTCCTGAAGAGTGTAGGAGGTCACTTCCTTAACGCCCGGAAGAGCAAAATACTTGATGATATTGCCCTTTACTACAATCCACTTGCCGAGGTTCGAAGGATTGTCGACAAGGTTGATTGCCTTGCGGATGTCACCCGAGGGCAGGTTGACGGCCACACAGTTGCTGTAGTCATTCTCGTCAGGAGTATTGGCGATGAGTATGTTGGTGGCTACAGTAGCAGGTGTGGTAAATATGCAGTTGTTCGCATCGCCGTAAGTCTGATTAGAGTTGTCAATCCAGCCTACGATGTAGCCCTTGACATAGACGTTGCTCTCGGTAGCGGAAGTGCCCATGGCGTTGACCTGAGCGGCGCTGTAGGGTGATGCTTCCGTGCCGCTGCCGTTGGGTATAGCGCCTCCGGCTTCAACGCCTTCGATGCGGAATTCGTTGAGAGTACCCTGATTGTTGGTGATGGCGAATGTGCCCATTTCCTTGGCGAATGTACCGTAGATGAGGATTTTTTTGCCATATACCGAGGGGTTGTCGCGGAGGTTGGCCATTTCACGCAGCTTGGTGCCCTGAGGCAACTTCACGAGCATTGACTCGTTGAGACTGTGTGTCTCCGGGGTCTGACCGATGATGATGGTATTGTTCATCTCTGTGGGAGCACCCCATTCGATATCACTGTCACCGCTTATATCGGTTACTTCGGCCTTGACGGCACCGACGATGTAGCCCGCGGTCCAGGCGGTCATAGACTTTCCGGCATCAGCGAAGGCTACAGCCTCTATGATGGAGTAGGGGTTGGTTTCGGTGCCTACGGGGAGGGTAGGATTGCCGAAGTTCAGGAGGTCGTCGGTAGAGCGGAGCACCAGCTGCCAGTCGGCTGACGAGCCTGAGCCGTTGTAGCTGAGGATACCCACTACGTCGCCATTCTCGGCAGGCATTACCGTGCTCCAGAAGCGTGCGTAGCCACTGGTGCGTACGGTGATTTTGTTGCCGTTCTCGTCGAGAAGCGTGCGGTTGGTGTTAACCTTATGTTCAGTACAGAAAGATGCTTCACCACCCTCTTCGAAGTGTACGTTGTTGAGGCGAATGAGCTGGCTCTGCCATTTGCGCAGCGATGCGTCGTCCTTTGAAAGTTTGTCAATGGTAGTCAGCATGGTATCAACCTTCTCGGGCTGAGGGCGGCCATTGAGCTGCGCGTGACCGCGGAAGAACTCGTAGGGCATGAACGTAGCCTGCCAGCCGTAGCCTGTAGCATAGTCGGGGAATCCGAGCTGCTGCAGTGAGCTGTATTTGCCGATATACATATCGGTGACGTCTATCACTACTTCCTGGCCCAAAGGATATGAGTTGTAGAGCGAGTTGGCGTTGATAGAGAGCGTGAGGGCGGCGGTAGCATCCTGAATCACGAGATTCTTATAGATATTGCCGTCCTTGTCGGACGATACTACACGTCCTGCGATAATGACATGTTCGCCGCCTTCGGTGAGCCGCACGGTGTCAATGTAGTTGGCGTCATTGTTCCAGTACTTGGTTTTGAGGTCAAGTATGGTAGTGTTGGGCTGAATGGTGGCCACAGGGGCGGTGAATGCGGGTGCATCCACATCGTCCTGACAGGCGGTGAAGGCCATTAGAGCCGCCACTGAACCTAAGAAGGCCGAAAAATATGATTTGATTGACATAGCAGTCTATTGATGTTGTGTGGGGTTCTTACTTATTTCACAAGCTGATAAAGACGAGGGTAGATCACACCTGAAGTGGCTGCCGAGGGAGCTACATTGGTGTAGATGCCTTCCTTAGCGATGGAGTAGTTGGTGCGCACCTTGTTGGTGAAGCGCCATACTCCGTTACCTTCGGCCTGAGCGTCCCAGAGGCATCCGGGCTGCACACCGCCGTATAACTGGAAGGTCTTGTGCGACTCATCATCGTCCATAGCCAGATAGCGTCCGTAACCATCAATCAGCAGATAGCCCTCGTCAGTGGCGAGTACCATGATTGCATTGGCCATCTTGGTCTGCAATGCACCGTCGGTGATGTTGGCATCCGCCAGTGCGAGGCGTCCGTAGGAGTAGGTCTCATTGATGGCCGTAGCTAACTGTGAGCCTATTGTCATCACGTAGTAGTTGCCTGACACCAAATCGGTACCGGTAACTTCGGTGAATGTGGCTATGGCCTCGGGGTCATCGGGCTTGGGAGTTTCTTCGGGCATTATGCCGTCGAAGTCAATGCAGTCAGCCGGGCTGCGTACCAGCAGCTGCCATGCGTTGTTGTAGTAAGCGAGGATGGCAACGACTGAGCCCGTTCCGGCGGGCATCACCTCTTCGGCAAAGGTTGAGTAGCCGCTGTTGCGCACTGTTACGGAATTGCCTGCGGCATCCTTGAGGGTGCGGTTGGTGTTGGTGGCGGGTTCGGCCCATGTAAGTTTGCCTCCGCCCTCGAAAGTTACATCGTTGACGCGTATGAGCTGACCCTCATACTTCATCATGGAGTCGGGAGTTGCAGCGATGGAGCTGAGACGGCTCAGCGATATGGTGAGGGTGTCAAGTTTGCTTGTCTCGGGGAATCCGTTGACGCGGCTGTGTGCCTCGAATTCGTCCGATTCCATACGTCCGGTCTCTACGGTCGTACCCTGATAGAGGCTGTAGGCACCTATCTGGAAGGAGTTGTTGGAGCGTCCGGCAAATAAGCCTGTTACGTTGATGAACATTTCCTCACCTACCTTATACTCGTTGGAGAGGGTCTTGGAGTTGACGTAAACGCATACGGCGGCTGTGGCATCCTGGAAGTAAACCTTCTGATAGATATTGCTGGTAGAATCAGAGGCTATGACACGTCCGCGAAGTATCACCTCCTGTCCGTCGGGAGTGCGGTTGACCTGAGTGGCGTAGTTGCGGTCGTTGCTCCATATCATCTTCTTGAATTCGAGGATGGACATGGTGGGTTTCCAGTCACATTCGGGGACGACCATGGGCGGCCTGTCGAGCTCTTCCGAGCAGCTTGTGGCCATAATCATGGCCGAGAGCATGAGGAGCAGTTTATATAGTTTCATATCTTTACGTTTAGGTGTGATTATGAATAGGGGAGAGCGATCAGAAGCGTATGCCTACGTTGAAGAATACCTTGGTGCCCTGAGCGAAGTAGTAGCGGTTGGGGTATTTCATGCGGCTGAAGTTGGTGTAGTCAAATCGGCCCTGCTGATAACCGTAGGTCATGATGTCGCGATTGTTGAGGATGTTGTCGACATTGAGGTTGAAGTTGAGCGAGAGCTTGCGGTTGATGTACACAATCTTGCCGATCGAGGCGTTGAGCACGAATGCGTTGTTGAGCTTGTCTTCGTTTGACAGTTCGTCAATGGCAGCCTGGAGCTCTCCCTCTGAGGGATATGCTGTCCAGAGGTCGTCGATAGATTCGTGACGGATAGGCGACTGGTTGACATAGGCGTTACCCATCCATGAGCCGTTGATGTTGAAGAACCACTGGTGGGGAGCTGCCCAGTCGATACCTACGTTGACTGCGGTCTGGGGAGTGCCGCCAACGTGGTAGTTCTTGAGGTAGGTGCGTGTGGTCACGTCGGGCATCATGCCGTTTTCGTATGAGCGGGTACCCATAGGATTGTTCTTGTAGCGGTATGAGGCCACGGTGCCGGCGAGGCTTGCGGTGAGTGAGCCGGTGATTTTGTAGGCCACGCCAAGCTCTACGCCTTTATATACTCGGTTAACACCCTTGAGTACGTAGTTCATGAATGTCGAGTACTGGTCGTCGTAGTAAGATGTACGCTCCGTAAGGTTGCGCATGTCGGTGTAGAATCCGCCGATAGAACCGCGCAGGCGGCGGTAGTTCCACGAATATGTGAGGTCGGCGGTGGCAATGCGCTGGCTCTGGAGACCGTCGATTGCAGTGTCCTTAATGCGGGGCGAAATGTAGGCGTACTCGAAGAGAGGAGCCATTGTGCCGTACTCGGCATTAAGTGTCAGGTAGTTACGACCGTTAATCTTGAATGTTGCGCCGGCCTTGAGCATGGCATCGTCGAAACGGTGGGTCTCACCCTTACCGAGTGAGTTGGAGGGAGCGCGGCCGTTCTGCATCTTGCCGTCGCGGTAGAACTGAGTGTAGGTCATGCTCATGCCGTAGTGGATATCCCAGCGGGGCAGTGAGATGATATTCTGCAGCCACGCATTGGCGCGCAGGGCGTTGATGTCGTAATCGTAACCGAAACGGTCGCCGTCATAAATCTTGCGGTTAGGGTCGCGCAGGTCGTTCTGGGCCAGGTCGGGATTGTCGGGATAGTCGCGTTCGGAGAACTGGTCGATGTCAATCCAGTAGTCACCGCCGAGGAGGTCACGCATGGTCTTGAAGTAGCTTGCGCGGGTGTAGTTGAATGATACACCGCCCTGAAGGCTCATCGTGGAGCTGATGCGGTGATTGAGGGTTGAGTTGAGGATGATGTTGAACTGGTTGCTGTGGCGGCTCTCCTGGATGTATGTCGAGCCGCGGTTGATGTCAGAGTTGTTGTAGTTGGTCTGATACATTGCGTCCCAGTCGAGCTGACGGAATGATTCGTCCTTCCACAGGGCGGTGTAAAGGTCGAAGGCTTCCTGATTGTCAGCGTAGTATGAGGGAAGATAGCGGTAGTAGTCCGGACGTGGGTCGGCGGCATTGTACCAGTTGAGGGCCGAGGTGGAGTAGTTGACCCAGCGCACGGCGGCTCCGGTGTTGAGTGAGGTGCCGGTCGTGGGCTTCCATATCCAGTTGAGGAGGATGGTGGGGTCGAAGGTCTCGATTATCTTTGAACTGCGCTTCTTGCCGTCCTGCCATCCCCAGTTGGGGTTGTAGAGGTTATTGTCGGCCAGCTCGTAGGCTTCAAGATAGGTGGCGGAGTTTGTGGCACGCTGTGTGGGCGCTCCGTAAGTGGTGAGTGACAGTGAGTGGCGGGGATTGAACACTTTTTCCAGTGAGAGGAAGTAGCCTGCCGCGTTGTAGAATGTGCCGGGCACGATACCTTCGGGTGCGTAGCGGCCGATGGCTCCTACGGTGAGGCCCCATCCGTTGCGGTTGATGCCGGTGGAGTAGAGGAGCATGGCGCGCATCATGTAATTGGAGTTGGTGTAGGCTACCGAGCCGTTGAATCCGGGGGCGTAGGTGCTTGCCAGAGTGTTGATATTGGAGCTACCGCCCACATTGCCGAAGCCGTAGGTCGAAGAGTTGAGACCGCTGGTGGTGGTACGGTTGCGGAAGGCACGGTTAAGACCTCCGAGCGACGAGTAGCTGAAGCGTCCACGCGCCATGTCGTTGAGGTTGATGCCGTTGATATAGGTGGTGTTGTACTCCGAGTCGTAACCGCGCAGACGGAAACGCATCACGTTGAAGTCGTAGCTTGCTGCGTTGTAGTACACATTGTCAGAAGCTCCGGTGAGCGAACCGATGGTCTGTGAGTTGCCCTCCTCGTCGTCAAGCACCGACTGGTCGAAGAGCATATCCTCCTGGTCGGTGTAGTAGATGTCGTTGAGATTCTCGGGGGTAAGTTTGATTTCGGGGAGGGTGATGTCAGTGTGTCTGATGTGCACCTGCAGCGCATAGTCGGAATAGCCGTAGGCAGCTACCAGGAGCACATCCGTGCCGCTTTCAGCCGAGGTGATGGTGAAGTTACCATAAGCATTGGTGGTCGCGGACTGTCCCTGACCTGTGAGCATCACTATGGCTCCTGTGACCGGCTGACCGGTATAACCGTCGACCACGGTGCCATTGATTGCGGCTTTCTGCGCCAGCGCCGGTATGGCGACTGTCAGCAGTAGCAGCAGAAACAACTTGATTCTCATAAATTTAGTAGTTATTGATTTTGTTTGTTATTTCCATTGCGGTCATCCCGTACTCATTGCGCTACGTATGTCTATGTCATTCGCCTGCGCCTTTGAGTTTAGGGTGAGAATAGCATCCAAAATTACAAAATTTAATGCTGATTAACAACTCTTTTATCCCCATGCAGCTCCCCATGCAAAAGTTAAAAGCGGGAGGGTGGTTAGCCGGCTTGAACCTTTCGTGCCGTAGGTGTGTTATGATGGTATACGTTTTGATTTTGTTTATTGTCTGTGAGACAGGGATTGAGATTAGACCGGCGATGCCTCATCGCGAGGTGTGATGAATGTGCATGGAGCCGGATCATTTAGCTATTTTGATTGGATTGAGCATCTACCTCCCCCACATTCCCGGATTACCGGTGAGAATGTCGGGGACGGGGAAAGCTCATGTTTTTTTATATAAAAAGGGCGATGTGTCGTGTTCTGACACATCGCCCGTCAAAGTTATGATGCTTTAAGAAATTTATTTCTTGGAAGCGAGCTTGTCGCGGAGTTCTGCGAGGGCTTCGAGGTCGCCGAGGGTGGCGCGCTTTTCAGCCTGGGGCAGGGCAACGGGCTCTTCAGCCTGACGCTTGGGAGCAGCCTGACGCTTAGCCTTGCGGGCTTCGTTGCGTTCAGCCTTAGCCTCATCTTCGAAGATGCGGCTGTGTGAGAGGATGATACGCTTGCTGTCCTTGTTGAACTCAATAACCTTGAAGTTGAGTTTTTCGTCAACCTTGGCCTGTGAGCCGTCTTCCTTCACGAGGTGCTTGGGAGTAGCGAAGCCTTCAACACCGTAGGGGAGTGCGATAACTGCACCCTTCTCAACCATTTCGATGATGGTGCCTTCGTGGATTGAACCAACGGTGAATACGGTTTCGAATACATCCCAGGGGTTCTCTTCGAGCTGCTTGTGGCCGAGGCTGAGACGACGGTTGTCCTTGTCGATTTCGAGAACCTGAACGTCGATGTCGGCACCGATCTGAGTGAATTCAGAGGGGTGTTTGATCTTCTTGGTCCAGCTGAGGTCGCTGATGTGGATGAGGCCGTCTACGCCCTCTTCGATTTCAACGAATACACCGAAGTTGGTGAAGTTGCGCACCTTGGCGGTGTGGCGTGAACCAACGGGATATTTGATTTCGATGTCTTCCCAGGGATCCTTCTTGAGCTGCTTGATGCCGAGTGACATCTTGCGGTCCTCGCGGTCGAGGGTAAGGATTACGGCTTCGATTTCGTCGCCTACCTTCATGAAGTCCTGAGCTGAGCGCAGGTGCTGGCTCCATGACATTTCGCTGA
>CAZNBC010000061.1:5757-7925 GCA_964571125.1 uncultured Bacteroides sp. | reverse complement strand
GCCATTGACAAGCTGCAGGATCGCGGCCGATTCTTCATCTTCCCTCAGGAAGAAGTCTATGCCGGTCAGGTAGTAGGTGAGAATGCCAAGGACAACGATATCGTGGTCAATGTCACCAAGTCAAAGAAACTTACCAATATGCGCGCTTCGGGCGCTGACGACAAGGCGCGAATCATTCCCCCCGTTGTGTTCTCGCTCGAAGAGGCCCTGGAATATATCAAGGGCGACGAATATGTTGAGGTGACCCCCAATCATATCCGTCTTCGCAAGATAATACTTGACGAACTGGAGCGCAAGAGAGCCAACAAGCAGTAAGGCTGCCGGGCTATTGGCTTTAAAAGAATAAGGCGATGTGTCAAAATGCGACATGTCGCCTTTCTCCTTATATAGTAAGGGAACCCTCGGAAGCGCCTGCAAAACCGGGTTTGAACGGTGGTATGGCCTCCTTTCATGTCGAACCCGCGGATATTGCCGAATAAGTTAAATGATGTTAAGTGATGGCAAATTGCCACACTCCTCTCCGTTAGGGATAGGATACCCCGAATATTATCGGTATATTTGCAACTAAATATATTTCCATTTCCTATTCAATATCAATGAAAAAATCATTATTACTTTCTTCAATGGCCCTTATGGTGTCAGGACTTGCGTTCGCTCAGGCGACTCCCACGCATCCTCTTGATATCCAAGCCCCTGAATTCCCTGACGGAACCTTCAATTCATGGTTCCCCGCATGGGTTGTAGGCGAGCCTCCTATGAATGTCAGCAAGATGGACGACGAGTTCTACATCTCGCGTACCCGTCCTCTGGAACGCATCAGCAAGGAGAATGACACCTATGACGCCAACCCCGATGCACCCTACGAACGTAAGTTCTGTGGTTTCTATGGAGCAACTGACCCTACCGACACCTGGAAAACACTTCCCCGTTATTGCTTCGAGGGTGACACCTACAGCATGTGGGCTTACACCGACATGTTCTCCAACTGGACCTCTCCGTTCTTCCGCTGTACCGCCGGTTTGAGCGACGTAGCTGCTAAGAACGGCACGTCAGTGGGCTGCTGCTGGACTATCGGTTATGGTGTATCGGTTTATTTCGACGGTACACTCGGTGGTAACGCAGACAACACCCGTAAGGCTACTACTCTTTGTGAGAAGAATGCCGACGGTACCTTCAAATATGCCGAGAAGCTTGTGAAGCTTCTTAAATACTACGGTATCAATGCCTTAGGCTTCAACTCGGAGTTCTATTCCAACACCGCTTCCATGAATGTGCTCTCAGACTTCTTCGCAGAATGTCACAAGATTGCCGAGCAGATAGGTTGGAAGTTTGAGGTACACTGGTATGCAGGTACTTGCGACAACGGTTCTATCCGATTCGACAGCGGTCTGAACGGCTTCACGAATGTATTCGGCGCAGCTGACCACAAGATGACCGACATGTTATTCCTCAACTACAACTGGACGGAGAATCACTTCAAAACAATAGAAACCACGGCTACAAACCTCAACCGCTCAAGCTATGACGTGTTCGCCGGCTTCGACATTCAGGGCCGTGGTGTCCGTAGGACTGATGGATTTAATCCGTGGGGATGGGACCTGATTAAGAAATACAAGGTGTCGATCGGCTTCTGGGGCGCTCATAAGCAGAATCTTATTCACCAGAGCTCATCTGACTACGGTACTATCGACCTTGCCATGCAGCGTGCTTACGCCAAGAAGCAGGAACTTATCTCTAACGGTGGTAACAACAACCCCGCCGTTCGTCCTCCTCTGAATGAAAATGTCAACGGCCTCGGCCTCGCTTCCCTGAAGTCATTCCACGGCCTCGCCGACATGATGACAGCCAAGTCGACCATTCAGCAGCTTCCCTTCGTTACCCGCTTCAATATGGGTAACGGTCAGAAGTTCTACAACCGCGGTGAGGTTACCTTTGACAGCAAGTGGTACAACCTCGGTACTCAGGACTTCCTCCCCACATGGCACTGGTGGATTACCGATGCCAAGGATCAGGCCACTACCGCTAATATCAACGGCTTCGTAACTGCCGAAATGACATGGGATGAAGCTTGGTTCGGCGGTTCATGTCTGAGTCTCAGCGGCCCCACCACTTACCCACGTGTCAAGCTCTTCAAAACCCTTCTCGAGGTTAAGCCCGGCGAAGACCTC
>CAZNBC010000061.1:0-5747 GCA_964571125.1 uncultured Bacteroides sp. | reverse complement strand
TCTACAAGCCTATCGGTTCGAAGGACAGCCACCTGAAACTGTTCGTATCACTCAAGGGCTCGGTTACCGACTATAAGGAAATCGCCGTGCCTGCAGGTGAGCCCGACAAGTGGAATACCTTTAAGACTACTCTCGCTGACCTCGGTGTCAACAGCGGTCAGATCGCTCTTATCGGTCTCGTTGTAGAGAACACTCCCGCCGACTATAAGACCCTCATCGGTGAGCTCGCTCTCCGTGATCCCGCCAAGACTTTCTCACCCGTTAAGCCTCAGATCAAGGAGCTCGAAATCCTCCGCGGCCGCTTCAATGCCGTTGACTTCAAGATGCGTTATGCAGCCAAGGAAGAGACCGGCGAGATGAAGACTTACAATGATGAAGTAGATACATGGTACTACGAAATCTTCAGCCAGCAGGAAGGCGAGCAGCCCGTGCTTCTTACAGCTACCCCCTCATGGGCAGCTTACGTAATCGGTGCACCTCTGCGCGTCGGCTTCGAAGGCCGTAAAGCCCGCTTCGGTGTCCGCGCCGTATCTCCCAACGGTAACATGTATGACAACAATGCTTCTGAAATCGCCTGGACCGAATATCAGGAAATTCCTTACGACCAGCCTCTCACCGGCGTGAGCGTGAATAAGGCCGTAATCAAGCCCAATGAGACATTTACCCTTGAGTATATCGACGGCATGGCCGATCCCGCTGCAAAATGGGAAATCCTCAGTGCCGCTACCGGTGCAGTTGTAGCTTCGGCCAACAACGCTACATCGCTTACCACCAAGATTTCCGAACTCGGCGTATATGACCTCCGTATTACCGGTACCGATGGTACTGTGAATATGCTCCGCTCACAGGTGCTGATTACTCCCGAAGCTACCGGTGCAGTACCTGAAGTGACCGATATCACCGCCGAAAAGACTACCGATATCACTACCGGCGATGAGGTGAAGATGACCTACACCGCTCGCGAAGGCGAAGGTAAGGTGTCACGCGCCGTTAAGATTAGCGACCCCGAAACTCTTCAGATTGACGGTAATGTCCAGACCGGTAAGGTTTATTCTTACGCTCTCTGGTTCAAGGCCGACAGATTCGACCACCTCAGCGAAGGTACTACCCTCATCGCTAAGGGCGAGATTATGGATAAGTGGCCTCATAACAACTGGGGTGACCTCTGGGTTCTCGTTCGCTCCGAAGGTGAGACCATGTTTGACATAAACCGTAAGGCCGTAGAACGTAAGACCGGTCTGAATGAGATTTCATTCAACACTCTCGGCTGGCACGACCGTGACAACGCTTGGGACCAGATGATTACCAAGGATCATGGCGTACAGGAAGGTACCTGGACACATCTCGTAGTTACTCATGACGCTGATGACAACCAAAAGATGTACTTCAACGGTAAGCTTGTGGCTCAGGGCGTATGTAGAAATACAAGTCTTTCGCCATATCCCATTACTTCGACACGCCGTGAAGACATGGTTGACGCACGTATCGACAAGACTCGTGTAGCACCCATCAATATCGGTGCATCGGGTACATACCGTGCCGGTTTCAACGGTGCCGTTGATGAACTCCAGATCTGGAACAAGCCCCTGACTCAGGAGGAAGTACTCCGCTGTATGAAGGGTTACGCTCCCAATGAAGTACCCGACGGTCTGCAGGGCTACTATACCTTCGAGACCAAGAATGCCGACGGTTCATTCCCCAACTTGGGTAAGGGTAGCGCCGCTTATACAGCCAAGATTGTGGCTCTGGAAAATGCCGGTGGTGAAACCACTTCTGAAGCAAGCTATGTACAGCATGACTCTGACAACTCGCTTCTCGGTAACCCCGGTATCGAAGGTACTATCGAAATTAAGTCAGAAACCACCTGGAAGATTCAGGGTGGTAAGGTCGTTTCATCTGAAGGTAATGCCGCCACCGTTACCTACTACTCACTCGGTAAGCAGGATGTATCTGTAACAGTCACCAACGACTGGGGCAGCCACACCCTCACCAAGCCTGAGTATGTAGACGTAAACTCTATCGGTGCGGGTATCGACGACGTAGCCGCTAACAACGAGCTCGAAGTGTCAACCTTCAACGGTCTTGTTAACCTCCGCTTTGCCGAGGCCGGTCTCTACACTATCAACATCATCTCCATGAACGGTACTACCGTACAGAAGGCTGTTGTTGAAGGTGAAGCCGGTGGTATTGCTACCGTAGAACTCAACGCTCAGGGCGGTGCTTACCTCGTGCAGGTTCTCCTTGGCGGTCGTCCCGTTAAGGTTGTGAAGATCGTGAAGTAATTTTCACAGACATATAATTCAGACAGGAGGCTGCGTCACTGACGTGGCCTCTTGTTCTATCAGTGGGTTCGCATTCTGTGAACCCCTGAGAACAAAATAAGACAGGCGATGTGTCGCGTTATCTGACACATCGCCTGTCTTATTTTACGTATTGACTTGATGGCTATAGGCTGTCGACCACTACGTCACAGAGGGGCGTTATCGTTTCGGCAGGATAAGTGGTGGCTATGCCGATTACCTTAGCTCCGGAGGCTCGGCCTGCTTTGAGACCCTGAAGGGAGTCTTCAAAGACATAACATTCCTTTGGGTCAACTCCCAATGCCTCGGCAGCGAGAAGATAACCCTGGGGGTCGGGCTTCGAGCGGGTCACTTTGGTGGCGTCAATTATGACGTCAAAGCGAGGAAGCAGTTCGGGGTGCTGTGCGCGGAGCTTGGCCATCTTCTTGTCGTCGCTGCTGGTCACCAGCGCTATCGGCACATTGTTGGCCCTCAGATAGTCAAGATACTCTAAAGCGCCGGGGTAGGGAGTGAAACGCATGTTTGACTCGAATTCCCAGATGTCGTGGCAGAGTTTCTCGCGGTCTTCCTCGGGAAACATTTCCTTGATGAGGGTGAGGGTCATGCCCTTGATTGCAAGTCCGAACGGGCGGTCGGGCATATTATATTGCTCTCCTATCTTGTCCCAAAACTGGCTATAGAGGCGTTCGCTGTCAATAATCACTCCGTCGAGGTCGAAAAGCGCACCCGACGGCAGGGGCAGATTAATCATTCTTAATGGTTTTTGCGTTATTACTTTATGACAAAGTTAGTAATTTTGTGAATCCCCTCATCACCTATGTCCGATAATACTCACGTTTCGACTTCATCCCCTGCCACCACGCAGTCGGCCCCGGCATCGTCACCGATGGCGCTGGGCACGAACTCCATATCTCATCTGTTGGTGCAGTACTCCGTGCCGGCTATCATCGCCAGTGTGGCCACGAGCCTGTACAACATCATTGACAGTATCTTCATCGGGCGTGGAGTGGGCGCTATGGCTATCGCAGGACTTGCCATCACTTTCCCGCTGATGAATCTTGTGGTGGCGTTCTGTACGCTTGTCGCGGTGGGCGGTGCCACTATCTCGTCCATATTCCTCGGTCAGAAGAATCTTGACCGCGCCACCGACGTGCTCAATAATGTGTTGGTGCTCTGTCTTATTCACTCCGTGATATTCGGCGGCCTGACACTGCTGTTCCTCGACCCTATACTATACTTCTTCGGCGCTACGGCGGAGACCATACCCTATGCCCGCGAATTCATGCGCGTGATACTTTTCGGTACGCCGATTTCCTATGTCTTCATAGGCCTTAATAATATAATGCGTGCTACCGGCTACCCCAAGAAGGCTATGGTTTCGGCCCTGCTGTCGGTATGTGTCAACCTCATTCTCGCCCCTCTCTTTATCTTCAAGTTTGATTGGGGAATCAAAGGCGCGGCTTTCGCCACCGTGTGCGGTCAGTCGGCGGCATGCGTGTGGGTGCTCTGGCACTTCTGCTCCAAGTCAAGTTTCGTACACTTCAAGCGTGTGGGCCATTGGTTCCTTGGGCGCATCATCAAGCGTATCTACGCCATAGGCCTCTCGCCGTTTCTGATGAACGTGTGTGCCTGCGTGGTGGTGATTTTCATCAACAAGGCCCTGCTGGAGTACGGTGCGGCCGACGGAAATCTCGCCGTGGGTGCATACGGTATCATCAACCGCACAACGATGTTCTTCGTGATGATTGTGTTCGGTATCACGCAGGGTATGCAGCCTATCCTTGGTTTCAACTACGGTGCCGGCAATTTCGAGAGAGTACGTAAGACCCTCCGCATAGGTATATGGCTCGGCGTGTCTATCACTTCGATAGGATGGCTCGTTACGGAGATATTCCCCAATACGGTAAGCTCGCTGTTCACTATTGATCCGCAGCTCATAGACCTTGCCCGCAGCGGTTTCCGCATTTACTTCATAGCTTATCCCGTGGTAGGCTGTCAGGTGGTGATACAGAATTTCTTCCAGAGCGTCGGCAAGCCTCAGTTCTCGATATTCCTGTCGCTTACGCGTCAGTTGCTGTTCCTTATTCCGTTCCTGATATTCCTGCCGCGCTATTTCGGTATCGACGGTGTGTGGATGTCTATGTCGGGTGCCGATATCGTCGCATTCATTGTGGCAGTGGTCACGCTGACTATCTGGATTAGAAGGGAGCGTAAACGTCGCGAATCGGTTGCCGCTTAATAATGAAATTATGATTACAGAGATAAATATGGTCGTTGATCCGGCCACCGCATATACACCCTTGCGCCTCACGGCCGCATTGAGCACACAGATGGGCATAGATGCCAACCGTATACGCCATTGGCGTATAGTGAAGCGCTCTATCGATGCCCGTCAGCGAAGCATCAAGATCAATCTCACGGTTAAGGTGTGGGTTGACGCCGAGCCTTCTCCTGGTGAACTGCCTGAGCGCACGGTCGATTATCCCCATGTCGCTGACGATGCCCGTCAGGCTATTGTGGTCGGTGCCGGTCCTGCAGGTCTGTTCGCCGCCTTGCGGTTGATAGAGCGAGGCATACGCCCAATACTTCTTGAGCGGGGAAAGGATGTGGACAGCCGCCGCAAGGATATGGCCCGCATAGCCCGTGAAGGAGTGGTGGACCCCGACAGCAACTACTGTTTCGGCGAGGGTGGAGCCGGAGCCTATTCCGACGGCAAGCTCTATACCCGCAGCAAGAAGCGCGGCCCTGTTGACCGGGTGTTGAAGATTCTCTATGACCACGGAGCGTCGGAGGATATACTTGTAGACGCGCATCCGCATATCGGCACAGACAAGCTCCCCGAGGTCATCAAGGCCATCCGTGAGACTATAATAAGGTGTGGCGGTGAGGTGCATTTCGAGACCTGTGTGACCGACCTGATAATCCGTGACGGCAAGGTCGAAGGTGTGGTGACACGCGACGGTTCGGAATATTTCGGGCCGGTGATTCTCGCTACGGGCCATTCGGCAAGGGATGTCTACCGGATGCTGCTTGCCAAGGGTGTGAGCCTCGAACCCAAAGGCATCGCCGTAGGGGTGCGACTGGAGCATCCTCAGGAGCTGATAGACCGTATCCGCTACCATAGCGCTGCCGGACGCGGCAAGTATCTTCCCCCGGCTGAGTACAGCCTGTTGACCCGGGTTGAGGATAGGGGAGTGTACAGTTTCTGCATGTGCCCCGGCGGATTCATCATCCCGGCGGCCAGTGAGTCGGGACAGCTTGTCGTCAACGGTATGTCGCCCTCCAACCGTGGCACACGCTGGGCCAATTCGGGCATGGTCGTGGAGGTACTTCCCGAGGATGTCAAGGGCGAGGGAGATGATGACGTGCTTAAGATGATGCGTTTTCAGGAGGATATAGAGCGGGCTTTCTATGCCGACGGCGACGGAAGTCAGAACGCACCTGCGC
>CAZNBC010000060.1:0-7926 GCA_964571125.1 uncultured Bacteroides sp. | reverse complement strand
GAAAAGCACCTCGAAGAGTATGCCGACCCGACATCCGAGCGCTATGCCAAGATGGTGGAGCGCATCGGCGAGCACTTAGGCATCGACACCCTGAAGTTTAACACTCTTCAGAACCTCGTCGACTCCATCGGCCTCCCCAAGTGCAAAATCTGCACCCACTGCTTCGACGGTAGCTCCCGCGACCACTAATCAACCCTAAAAACTCCTTAAGGTCTCTAAGGTCCTCCAAGTCCTTAGTGACCTTAAGGCCCTTACTGCCCTTAAAGCTTCTCTTCCCACTACCATGAACAACGATGAGCCGGGTCTGATTGCTCTTATGCAGTCTGACGACCACATGGCATTCCAACAACTATACTACAGATACTACGACGACCTGTTTGCCTATCTGTACACCCTCCTGCACTGTCGTCACGAGGCAGAGGAGATACTTCAGGACGTCTACGTCTCCCTGTGGGAAAATAGATGCCGGCTCCACAACGTCTCCTCCGTCAATGCCTTTCTCCGGGTCACGGCCCGCAATAAAGCCCTCAACGTCATACGTCGCCAGCGGCTCATGCCCGCCCTTGAAGAGTACTCTTCCTCGACCGATGCCTATGAAGTTAGTCACACCGATTGCTCGCAACTCGAATATGCCGATTTTGAAAAGCTGATGATGGGATTTATCAACGCCCTGCCCGCCTCGCAGCGCAGGGTCATCATGCTGTCACGCTTTGAAGACAAGTCGCACAAGAAAATATGCCAATCACTCAACCTCAGTCTACAGACCGTAAAAAACAATCTTTCACTTGCCCTCCGCACCTTGCGTCTCAATCTTGAAAGCGCTGACAGTGATGAGCGTCAATATATTTTAGGGGGGGGGTAAAACTCATTGAATCAACGCTTTATATTCTTGCAGCATAAAAATATGTTGTAAAACATACGCTCTAAAGCGGTACCATCTTTCGAATGATGTGTCATTATGATAGAGGGTATAGTAGCAAATCGTATTAAGGCCTAAACCAAGGCGGTTTGCACACACTGATACCTTACTTATAATAACCAATCATTCATTTAGTTTTCGCTTTAGATCTATGACCCATCTAAAACAAGCGCGTAGGTACATGTTGATGGCATTAGTCGGCCTTATGCCATCGCTCAATGTCCTGGCAGCCGAAACCGTTCAGGCAAGTCCTACGGCAGAAAAGACTGCAAATCCGGTAAACAATGTCCGGATAATCAAAGGTAAAGTTGTGGACGCATCGGGTGACCCGATGGTAGGTGCCACCGTAACTGTAAAAAATTCCCGGGAGGTCGCTACCACTGATATTGATGGCGATTTCTCTATCAAAGCCTCTAAGGGCCAGCACCTGCTGGTGAGCTACATCGGATGCAATACAGCTGTGGTAGACGTGACCGGTGATAATAACTACGAAGTTGTCCTTCACGAAAACACTACCGATCTTGATGAAGTAGTGGTTGTAGGCTATGCCACACAGAAGAAGGTCAACCTTACCGGTTCAGTGTCAGCTATATCTGCAAAAGATATTGAGAATAAGCCGGTAGCTAACACCGCTACTTTGCTTCAGGGCCGTCTCCCGGGACTTGTTATAACCTCCAATGGCGCACAGGCCGGTAATGATACTCCTGAGATACGCATACGTGGTATCGGTACTTTTAATAATAGCAACCCAATGGTCATCATTGACGGTATCGAATCGTCAGTGAACCAGCTCGCCGATCTCCCTGCAGCCGACATTGAGAATATATCAGTGCTGAAGGACGCAGCCTCGGCAGCCATCTACGGTGTACGTGCCGGTAACGGTGTAATTCTTATCACTACCAAGACCGGACGTGCCTCTAACAAGCCACACTTCACTTACAACGGCAGCTACACCATTCAGCACCATGGTCAGATCCCCAATTATGTGGATTCCTACTTCTGGGCTCAGATGGTCAACGATGTAAAGCCCGGCTACTACGACGCTACTGCTCTGCAGAAACTGAAGGATGGCAGCGACCCCGACCATTACGCCAATACTGACTGGCTCGGCGCACTTCTGCGCAATGCCGGCATGCAGCAGCACAACTTCTCTGTCAGCGGCGGTAACGAGTCCACTCAGTACAGCGCTTCTATCAACTATACCAATCAGGACGGTATCGTTCAGCGTTCCGGTGTAGAGCGTATGTCGTTCCGCACGAGCCTGCGCTCGCAGTACAAGCGCTTCTCATTCGGTATAAATGCATTTGGTAGCAAGACCAATGTAAAGAACCCCGGTGTAGACCCCGGCAGCATGATCAACATGGTGGCCGTGTTTACCCGTCCTACCGTGCCTATCTACTACAGCAACGGCACTTATGGATGTGTCGACGGCTCATATACCGGCCAAATCAATGATCAGGCCAAGAATATCTTCCTTGACCTTGACCGCGTATGGGGCAAAGACAATCGCTGGATCTTCAATGGCAGAGCCTTCGCAGGCATTGACATTTGGGAAGGTATACATTTCCAGACCTCGCTTGCGTATGCATATGAAATGCACATCAACAAGCAATATTATCCCGGCGGTGTGATGCTTCGAGATGCAGAAGGGAAAGATCTGGGTATGAACTCCACATTAGGAAGCCGTCTGACGAACTTATGGTATCGCAATACTACCAAGACATGGGAAAACATACTTACTTACGACCGCACTTTCGGCAAGCACTCGGTAAATGTGCTTCTCGGTCATTCGGCCATAAAGTCGGGCTACTCTCAAGATAAGGGCTATATCGAAGGTTTCCCAACAAATACCGTACACGAACTTGATGGTGGTTCAAAGAATCCCCAGGTGAACGGCAACAGCGAGGAGTATTCTCTGCAGTCTTTCTTCGGTCGCGTCAACTACATCTTCGATAGCCGCTATCTGTTTGAATTCAATATCCGCCGCGACGGTTCGTCACGTCTTCCCAAGGATGGCCGATGGGGTACTTTCCCCTCAGTGTCGGCAGGCTGGATTTGGACCGGTGAGAAGTTCTGGCAGGATTTCACCCACATACTCAATCACGGTAAACTCCGCGCATCATGGGGTAAGCTCGGTAATCAGGAAATCGGCAACTACCTCTTCGCGGCTACTCTCGGCGCAAATGCAAACTATGTATTCGACCAAAAGGGTGGACTTCAAAGCGGCATGGCCGAGACCAATATTGCCAACGACAAGATTAAGTGGGAGACTACCAAGACTGTCGACATAGGTTTGGATCTCTCATTCCTCAATAACCGTGTGACAGCGTCTTTCGACTGGTTTGACAAGAACACCTCAGACATCCTCATGAGTGTGTCAATGCCGGGTATCTTCCTCGGCAATCTTCCAGCTCCCGTGCAGAACGTAGGTAAAGTGAGAAACCGTGGTTGGGAACTTACCGCCGCTTATCAGGATGGCCGTGGCGACTGGACTTGGAATGCCAGCCTCACTCTTGGTCACGTAAATAACGAAATCACCTATCTCGGCGGTCTTAAAGAGCTCACCGGTGCCGGATCATTTATCAATCGCGTAGGCTATCCCATCAATAGCGCCTATGGATGGCAGGCCGACGGCCTCTTCCGCACTCAGGAAGACCTTGACAACTATGTGACTTCCGACGGTACTCCCATCACGATCAACGGACAACGTCCTGTGCTTGGCGATATCCGCTATGTGGACCAGAACGGCGATGGCAATATCAATCCTTCCGACCGTGTAATCATCGGTAATCCCTTCCCGAAATTCTCATATGGTTTCAACCTTGGCGCGACATGGCGCAACTTTGACCTGTCTACATTCTGGCAGGGCGTAAGTGGTCTTGACCGCTACTCATGGGAGACTACTACTGACGTGCGCGGTAACTACACCGACCGCTGGTATGACCGCTATACCCCTGAGAACATCAACGGCAAAATGCCTCGTCTCGGAGGATCGGCCAATGACCAGTATACCTCATTCTGGCTTGAGGATGCATCCTATCTGCGCCTTAAGAACCTTGAATTTGGCTACACTTTCCGTCAGAACTGGCTTCAGAAGGTGTCAATCGAGTCGATTCGTCTCTATTTTAATTCCACCAATCTGCTTACCTTTACTCATAACGACAACTACGACCCCGAGAAGCCTGCTACTGACACACGTGACTATGTGCATCCGAGCATGAAGACCTTCTCATTCGGCGTAAATGTTCAGTTCTAATCCCAGACTATCCATACCAAAATGAAAGCCATATTTAAAAATATACTGACGGTGGCGGCCGTGACTGCCATGTCTGCCGGGTTGACATCCTGCGGCGATGACTTCCTGGATCTTAACAATCCTAACCAGCCTTCCGCAACAACATTCTGGCAGACTCCCGAGGATGCTCTCATGGGACTTACTGCTTGCTATGACGGTCTGCAAGCCTATGAACTTTACCGTGATGACGTAGACGGTGAAGTGAACATGACCTGGGCTACCCGCTTCGGCCAGTTTACCCGTGAAACAAGTACTGACAATGGTGACCATTCATGGGGTTCATGGATGTCGGGCTCGAGCATTCCTATGTGCTCAAGCTCACCCACCGACGGCTGCTTCCGACTCTATTGGAATTCTTCCTATGAAGTCATCAAACGATGCAATAATTTCATCGCCAATGTTGACAGATGTGGTTTGGACGAGGATGTGGCACGCAGATATAAAGCTGAGGCCACGGTGATTCGCTCGCTTATTTACACTAACCTCCTTGTTAAATATCGCGATGTAGTGTATCTCACCGAGCCTCTCACCATCTCTACCAGTAAACAGCCTCTTACTCCTAATGCCGAGGTAGTAGAAGCAGAGATAAATACTCTTAAGAATATAGCCCTCGATCTGCCTACCGTAGGTCAGGAGGAAACAGGTCACTTGCATCGTGAGGCCGCTTACTCTGTGCTTGGTCGCCTTGCTCTATATAGCAAGAAGTGGGATGAGGCAATCGCTGCATATAACAATGTCATAGGCAAGATTTCGCTTTTTAAGTCGGGCGACGGCTCAGACCCATATCGCAACTTTGCCGACCTCTTCACCGAGGCCAACGAGACACATCCTGAGATTATTTTCAGTGTGCATTTCAAAAGCGGCGGTATTAAGGAAGGTGCTTGCAACTATGACTGGGGTATGCCTCTGAATGCTCTCGAAGCGTCGCTGAATCTTGCCGAGGATTACTATTGCACCGATGGTAAGCCCTGGTATGAATCTTCGGTTTACGACGGTCCCGCAGTCTACTCCGCCTCATGTACTGAAGAGGAGCAGATCAAGCACTGGTCAAATCGTGATCCCCGTTTCCACGTGACACTGTGGACCACCGGTGACTATTGGCCTGAAGGACAAACTGCTACTAACGCAGCTAAATCTACTGTACACTTCCTCAAGTTCTATGTGCCCGACGAAGAAAATGATTATGACGGAGGTCTTGACTTCTATATTATCCGTTATGCCGAGGTGCTTCTGTCAATGGCCGAGGCTCTTGTAGAAAAGGGCGGAGCTGCTCAGGCAGATATCACCAAGTATGTCAATGAGGTACGTGAGCGCGTAGGTATGCCCTCTGTTGAATCAGTAGAAGGTACTAACCTTTCTAATGATCAGCTTCGTCAAATCGTGCGTCACGAACGTCGCGTTGAGCTCGCCTTCGAGGATCATCGCCTGAATGATATCATGCGGTGGGATGACTTTGAAGGAGCACTGGAGCGCATGAAAAATGATGAAATAGTGCTCGGACGCTCATATTCAGTTAAGCGTGGCAACAGCCGTGGCGCTTGTGAGAAGGTGTTCCCCATCCCTCAGAACGAAATCGATACCAATCCCTTGCTCGTTCAGCATGACGAGTGGAAATAAAAACCTCGGAAAAACCTTTATTTCTCTAAGGTAACATAGATTCAGGTTTAAAGTAAGGGGCCGTGCATGAGCGAATTGCACGGCCCCTTTTTGTGTCTTTGATTTACTGAATTTGTGAGGAGAGAAGGACGGAATCGGTAGTTTATTTCTTAAGCGCCTCCTTAAGCCAGGGCATCACCACGTCGGGCTTGAAGTGATGAGGTGCGGTGAACAGATAGGCGTAATATTCCGAGAGTGACAGCCCGTAGGGCACCTCCTCGACAGGCGTGGCGGGATGCAGCTCGGGGCTGTAGGTGAGGTGGGTGAAGTTTTCGGGACGACCGAGTGTCGTATAGGCCTGCTTCACGAGATTGAAATCGCGGTCCATTCCCCCCTCGGTGCATATCAGATGACGCGGCGCAAGATTCGCCACAAGGTCGGGGAAGTCAAAATTGTTGAGAAATTCCGGAATCAGATGTTCGTCCGTGTTAGGGAAGTGGTGCACCCCCTCTTCATCGGGCTTATCGGCGTGAAGGATTCGCTCACGCGTACGGCAGAATATGTCGGCATACACAAACGCATAGATATCGGGTTCGAGGGCACCTAACACCATCAGAGGCTCCGTGCCGAGTGAGAATCCGCTCACCACCAGACGTGAGGCGTCGACGTCAGGGCGGTTGCGCAGATGCTCAAGGGCCACGCGATGCTGCCACGAAGTCAGCCCGAGATAGCTCCAGCCCCCTTCGAGCAGATAGCGCGAGGTGAGCAGATAGTCATAATGCCCGCCATCCGACAGCTCGCCGAACGAAGGATTGTCAACCACCGCCGCCACCAGGCCATTACGAACCATGTGCAGTGCCATAGCCCCTAAATGCACCGTGCTGTCAGGGTCGCCGTCAAGGGCATAATTGTTCGCACGCTCTCCGGCCATGAACTCCTTAGGCTGTCCCCAGCCCGGTATGCACACTACTCCCGGAGCACGGTTCGCCTCACTGACCCCGTCAGGCACCAGTACCAGCATCGGCACTACCGCATCCTCAAGCGGGAACGTCAGCCACCGCTCCACGGCGTATCCGTCGCGTTGCACCCTCTTCACCATCACAGGCACTTTCGCCTGAGCCGAGGGGTGCCGCATCAGCTTGCACATCGTGTCGCTGACGGCATGTTGCCACTGTTTAAGTTCGTCAGCCGACATTGATGGGTCAAACTGAAGTCTCGGAACATTCCGTTCCATAATTCGGCGCACCGTATGGATTGTCGATGTCGCCTCTTGGTCCTTCCCCGCAATATTATCAGCGAGTCGGGCTTTCCCTGTATTGTCCGATGCGTAGCCGTAAAAAACGCTTCCGGCCACCACCGCCAACGAAGCAAGTGAGCGCAGTGGATGAATCATATAACTATCGTATAGTGAGAAAATAAAATCATATAAAGTTACTTATTTTCTCCGTATCCACCGCCCCTTTCCCCCTCCAATTCTTCCTCTACCTCCAATAATTCCAATCACTCTATTTCCTCAAATCCCCCAGTTCCTCCCGCAGGAAGGAAGAGGTAGGCGACTGCGTGGCCGCTATCTCCTCGGGGGTACCCGTAGCGATGATTTCGCCGCCGGCGCTGCCCCCCTCGGGACCCATATCAATGAGGTAGTCCGCCGACTTGATTACATCAAGATTATGCTCGATGACCACTACCGTATTACCCTTGTCAACGAGGCGGTTAAACACTCCGAGGAGCACATTTATATCCTCGAAATGCAGTCCCGTGGTAGGCTCGTCAAGCAGAAACAGCGTCTTGCCGGTGTCGCGCTTCGCCAGCTCCGTAGCCAACTTCACGCGCTGATTCTCTCCACCCGAGAGCGTCGACGACGGCTGCCCGAGTTTGATATACCCCAGGCCAATCTCCTGCAACACCTTGATTTTTTTGAGTATGTTCGGCACGCTCGCAAAGAACTCAACCGCCTGATTGATAGTCATATCGAGCACATCAGCAATGGATTTGCCCTTGAAACGCACTTCGAGCGTCTCGCGGTTGTATCGTCGTCCCTGACAGGCCTCGCACGGCACAAGCACATCCGGCAGGAAATTCATCTCTATGGTCTTGTAGCCGTTGCCGCTGCATA
>CAZNBC010000059.1:0-7930 GCA_964571125.1 uncultured Bacteroides sp. | reverse complement strand
CCAGTTCTGGACCGTCTTCTTCGATGCGGAGAAGCCAGTGAATAGGAGTCGTTCCCGGATACGCCTTTAGGACAAACTTCTTGAACTGCGGGAATCCCAGCAGTCCCTGGGGGAACGTAATAACCTGATCTTGATTATATGTAAATTCGCCAAACAGGCGTGATGTATGTTTCATTTCAATACCTCCGTGCATTGAATCGCATATATTTTGGCCTTTTGCCCTTCTGCCTGTGTCTCAATTCCACCAAAGGAACCGATCTGCAATCTGGGCCAAGCCTTTCAGCATCCATGCCATGCTGCTTTCGGCAAAGACCTCCTTCTGTGGGTGGGTATGCTCGCCTTCTCCTCGCTCAACACCGCCAACACCCTGCTGTTGGGTATGCTGCTCATTGACTTCCTCATCACCCTCACCCTGCTGATTATGGTGCGCGTATCCATGATGATGGTCTACGACCTGATGGGTGGCCGCATCCCCTCCAACCGCAACATACGCCGCGTGCTTGTCTACGGCCTCGGCGACAAATCGGCTTCCGTCGTGACCCGTCTGCGCAACTCACGCCACTATGAGGTTGTCGGACTGCTCACCTACGGCAAGTCCTACAAGGGCCATCAGCTCCTCGGACTCCCCGTGTATTACTTCGAGGACACCGAGGGCGTTGCACAGATTGCCAAGAAGCTCTCACTTGACGGTGTGCTGTTCAGCACCGTTAATGACGCACGTTCCGAGCAGGTACGCCTCATAGATTTCTGTCACAATGCCGGCATAAAGACCTACATCACCCCCACTATTGACGAGGTGACACCCGGTTCTACACTTGGCAACTATGTGCGCAAGATTAAGATCGAGGACCTCCTCGGTCGCCCCGAGATAAAGATCTCCATGGAGGAAATCATCGCCAACTTCAAGGACAAGGTGGTGATGGTGACGGGTGCCGCTGGTTCTATAGGCAGCGAGCTCTGTCGCCAGTTGGCCACATTCGGCGTAAAGAAGCTCGTGCTGTTTGACAATGCCGAGACTCCGCTCCACAACATTCGCCTCGAGCTCGAGGACACCTATCCCGAACTTGACTTCAGCCCCGTCATCGGCGATGTCCGTGAGTCGGCACGTCTTGATTTCGTGTTCCGCAAATTCCACCCCCAGATAGTATTCCATGCCGCCGCCTACAAGCATGTGCCCCTCATGGAAGAAAACCCCTGCGAGGCCGTGCACGTCAATGTGGTCGGCTCACGTCAGGTGGCTGACAAATGCGTGGAGTACGATGTGGAAAAGATGGTGATGGTGTCTACCGACAAGGCTGTCAACCCCACCAACATCATGGGTTGCACCAAGCGTCTTGCCGAGATATATGTGCAGAGCCTTGGCCTTGCCATCGAACGCGGCGAGATAAAGGGACGCACCAAGTTCGTGACTACCCGATTCGGCAACGTGCTCGGCTCAAACGGCTCGGTAATACCCCGCTTCAGAGAGCAGATTGAGCATGGCGGCCCCATCACGGTGACCCACCCCGAGATACGTCGCTTCTTCATGACCATCCCCGAGGCATGCCGTCTGGTGATGGAGGCTGCGACCTTCGCCACCGGCACACAGATATTCGTGTTTGACATGGGCGAATCGGTCAAGATATCCACCCTTGCCAAGCGCATGATTAACCTGGCCGGACTTGAGGTAGACCGCGACATCAAGATAGAGTACACGGGGCTCCGCCCGGGCGAGAAGCTCTACGAGGAGGTGCTTGCTACAAAAGAAAACACACTCCCCACGCAGCACGAACGTATCTTCGTAGCCAAGGTGCGCACTTACGATTACACCGGCGCACGCGAGGTGACTACCGAACTCGGCAAATTGGCCGTGAAAGCCATAATACCCGATATGGTGATACTCATGAAGCATACCGTGCCTGAATTCAAGTCGAAGCACTCTGAATTCGAGAAGTACGATATGCCCGACGATTCTACCGAATCTACCGGAAACTAAGACTACGCGTTAGCGCTAAACTGTCTTTTTTATAACCCGCGCTGGATTGCCCACAGCGACTGAGCCCGACGGTATGGAGCGGCTCACAACGCTGCCCGCACCTATCACGCAGTTATCGCCTATGGAAACGCCGGGAAGTATCGTCACGCCGCCTCCAATCCACACATTGTGACCTATGGTTACAGGCTCGGCCCATTCTATACACTCGTTGCGGCGGTCCGACTCGAGGGGATGACACGCGGTGTAGATACCTACATTGGGCCCTATGAACACGTGGTCGCCGAACGTCACGGGGGCTTCGTCAAGTATGGTGAGATTGAAATTGGCAAAGAAGTCGTCGCCCACACTTATGTTGCTGCCATAGTCGCAACGGAAAGGCTGATTGACATGCACGCGCTCGCCGACGCTGCCAAGCAGCTCGCGGAGTATGGCCTCGCGCTCGGCATAGCGTGAGGGGTGACTGTTGTTGAACTCCCAAATCTTCTCTCGGGTCTTGGCAAGAAGGTCTGTCAGATGGGGATGCGTGGCCGCATACTCCTCCCCTTCCACCATCTTGCGCCATATTTCTGCAGGTGATTCCATATTATATAGGTGTAATGTCGGTGCAAAGATACTCAACTTCGAAATAAGTAAGTCGTAAAAATAATTCTGAAGACTTACTTAAGAAAAAAAGCATTGACCATGCGGTAGTTTTTTCGTTCCTTTGGAGTCTAATATGCAGACATGAAACAAAACGAACAAGAATTCACTACGTTAGTCAACAAGCAGCGTGCCACAATCTACTCGGTGTGCTACATGTTTGCCGACTCCATAGACGAGGCGAGCGACCTGTTCCAGGAGGTGCTCGTCAATCTTTGGCGCGGCTATGAGACTTTTCGTGGCGACAGCTCACCCAACACATGGGTGTATCGCGTGAGCCTAAACACATGCCTCACCTTCGACCGCAAGAAGAAACGCCGCCGCAAGATGCACGAGGAGGTGGAGATTGACCCGTCGCTCCTTGACGGACATACCGACATAGGCGCACAGTCACGCCTGCTCCACCAACGTATCGGTCAGCTCGAGCCTTTTGACCGGGCCATAGTCCTGCTGTGGCTTGAGGATATGAGCTACGACGACATCGGCGCCATCGTAGGCATCTCCTCGAAGGCCGTCGGCGTGCGCCTCGTAAGAATACGTGAGAAGCTCAAAGCCATGGGCCAATAACCGTCTGCATAATTACCACACTCCCCAACTTCATATAATATATCACCTATGACTCCAACCATCCCCAATATACCCGACATACCACAGCCCACCGCGGCTAAACATAACGAACTCGAAGAGCTGCGCCGACAGATGGCCGACTTCAAGGCTCGCCTCGACAGTCAGAAGATAATCAGCGAACGGATGCTGCGTAGCGTCATCGACCAGCGTTTTTCTGGCATCATGATGTTTGTCAAAGTCGAAGCATTCGTTCTGCTCCCGCTCATCGCGCTCTGCTTTCTATTCACTTGCATCATGCTCAATACCAGTTGGTGGTTCTACGGCGCTACCTTGCTCATGACGGCCACAAGCACCACCTTGGACTACCTCATCAATCGTCCGTCCGACCTCGTCAACTCCTCGCTCGTGACTATCATGCGCAGAATCGAGCGGCAAAAACGCCAGCGCCTCATCACGCTCGCGGCCAGCATACCTGTAGTCATCGTATGGGTCATCTGGTATATCGCCGAGATTAATGCGGGCGGCTCGGACCTCCCCATAGCAGCCATTATAATAGGTGCTGTCGGCGGAGCGGCTGCGGGACTCGTCATCTTCCTGCGTCAACAGAGGTCGCTCACCCGCTCGGTCAATGACATCAACCTCATGCTCAACTCCAATGATACTCCTGCGGAATCACTATAAATACCTCGGGCACTTGTAAAAGCGGCTTAAAACCGCTACATTTGCACTCAATGCAACTGATAAGAAATCTGCAATCTCTGCGCGGTATCGCCGCCGTAATGATACTGGCCCATCACATCGGGTTCAACTCCGTCATTACGAAATCCTTCGGTGACTTCGCGGTAAGCCTCTTCTTCATCTTGAGCGGATTCGTCCTCACCCTCGCCTACCATGAGCGGGTGCGCAAGGGCGAACATCTCCCCTACCTCCCCTTCCTGACCCGCAGAGTGGCCAAGATTTACCCCTTGTATCTGGTCACGATGATTTTGGCATGGCTGCTCCCAGGCCACTACGGCGGAGCCGAAGCCATACTGCCCGACATCCTGATGCTGCAGAGCTGGTTTCCCGCCAAAACCATCTACTTCTCCGGCAACGCCATAGGATGGTTCGTGAGCGACATCATGTTCTGCTACATGCTCTTCCTACCGGTACTGCGATTCATGCTGTTCCGCCGACGCATGTTCTACCTATCCGCAGGCTGCGTCGCCGTGGTATACTTCCTGATTGTCGCGCTCGTCCCTGACAGCGCCGTCACCACCGTGGTCTACATCCTCCCCCCGATGCAATTCCCGTCATTCCTTATCGGCATGTGGTTGGCAACCGTGACGGTTGACCGCAGCGACGCCACTATCCCCTCAGCCATCTGGGCCAATACCATGGTTATCCTCGCCGTAGGGCTGACCGTAGTGATGATAATACTCTACCCTGCTGTAACCAAACGCCTCACCCTCAGCTCCTATTGGTGGTTCCCCTCCGCATGCCTGATAGCCGCACTCGCCCTCACCGACAACGCCAAAACCCTCATCACCCGTCTACTCCACGGCCCCATCCTCATCAAAGCAGGCGACCTCTCCTACCCCTTCTTCCTCCTTCACATCCCCTACCTTCACCTCACCCGACCCATACTCTCCCACCTCGGAATCCACCTCACCCCCCTCTGCGAATTCCTCACCGCCACCCTCATCCTCTTCCCCCTCAGCCACCTCGCCAACCGCTACTTCGCCTCTCCCCTTGACCGTCGCATACGCACCCTCCTCCATAGGTCCTAAGTCCCGGAGCACGGTCAGAGGTAAACGGTTTGAAAAGATACTTTACTTCAGAGACTTGCTTCGCTTCTTCAGCACGATATAAGACTCGCCCCTACTGGTATTGAGTCGGGCAATGGAATCGTTGATGAAATCCACCTCATTCACATCCGGCAGAACCTTCTTGAGCAACTCCTCCACTTCCATATTGTCACATGCCAACTCAGTGGTGGAAATGTCAGTCAAATGCACGGAATCATTCGCCTGAGAGTATTGTCCGGCGAGATGATTGCAGTTAGTAACGATGCCGAAAGACCCGTCATCCCGGAAGTCAACGTATGCCGTCACGCCCGTCCCGACCTCAGCAGGCCGCACATAACACGAATCATTCTCCACTACATTCTCAATCATCCATTGTCCCACCACGCTCGGTGTCAATACCTCACCCTCATCCTGAACAGCTACCGCCTTATCAGCCTCACCCTTAGCGCGCGTGCATAACACCATAGCTACCATACCTGTCAGAGCCACCGCTCCCACCGAAGCCACCACAAACTTCTGCATCTTTTCTCTCATTTTTTTCAGATTGATAAGTTATTATATAGGGTTCCTATTGTTTGTTCCGAAGCACTTCGCTTACATAAACTTTTCAGTCCACCTCACCTTATATGAGGTCTCACGTGCTACCGCCGTATTCCCCGAGATTGTTTCGACGAAACCGGTTATGCAAGCTTGGTCAAATTCATAAGCATACTGACGGGATAGGCAAACCTCACCGTTATGGTCAACGATAGCCGAGGACTCAACTAAATTGACCGAATTCGGACCAAAGACACCTTGCATGAAAAGAGGCATATGGTGCGCGCTGTTAATCACCAACGGGATAATGACGGGATGCGCAACAGCCAATATGGAATACTCGTATTTTGTAATTCGATAGGGCGAAGAATTGCCCTGAAAGTCCTGATACTCCTTCAGATTCCCATCTTCCCATATCAGGTAATTCTCCCACGTCATCGCGCTGTCCCAAGCGCCACTCTTTATACCATCCCCGATACCGAAAACCTCAGAGTGTCTAACGACATTAAGGTGATTGGATAAGTCATAATCAAATTCAAGACGATAGGTCTTCCGCAGCTCAAAGACTTCATCAATAACTGCTACGAAAGTGCCCTCCGACTTTGAGGCTCGGCCATTCACCAGCAGTATCGTTTCCTCAAAACACCGCTTTTGATTATTAAACACCTCCTCCGACTCCACCCTTATAGTGTTGCCATCGGGATAGGAATACCGGGCGGTATATGACGTTGGAGAAGCGGAGTCATTCTCATGCATGCTCCATGCGATAATTCTCCCATATTCATCATATTCAAACGTCTGGTCAGCCCCATCACCGGCAGTTGTGGTAATTGATGACGGTCGCGCAAACACGGGATAGGTTGGCTCTTCATTACTTGAACAAGAAGTAAGAACAAAGAAAACCAAGGCAGAACTGATAAGAGATAAGTACTTCATCTTCAACGTTTTCATTTTACCATATAACGAAAACGCCATCCCGGATATTGTGTATAAGCGGATTTTGGATGCAGCAGATATTACGGATGCGGTAGATATGGTGAAAATAGTGTGCCGATAGATTGTGGATGCAGCAGATATTACGGATTTTTTGTGACAGTAGAGTCAGTGATGACCTTCAGTCACAACCCGTTAAATCATTCTTCCTCCTCCCATTCCATGGAGTCAATTCCGCTATTCTTATCTTTATCCTTGTGAACCGGAGCACCGCTGGTCATACATAGAAACTCCTCATATTCAATAGGAATTTCATCAAGCTCAGGAGCAACATAGGGGTCCTTCATGGTTTCTGCGGACTTGAATGGTTATTAATCTACTTCTTTTAAATGAGTCTCAAAATCTTTGATGCAACAAATGTAAGCCAAATATTCCTCCCCTGCAAGTTTCACCACCAAAATATCCCCAAAAAATCCATCAAACTTCCACCACCTCATGACAATCTCCATCTAATCAAGGAAAAAGCTTTACTACCAGGCCAAAATCCACATTCGACAATAAATAAAGGTAATTATATACAATCCGACACAAAGTATGTTTTGCAACATAATGATGGGAAATAGCGCCTAATTATTTGGACGCAACCATCTTTCTTTGTATCTTGCAGCAAAGATACAAAATAATCCTCCAACTATGAAGCCGAAAGATGGAATACTTAACTTTATGTTGAACTTCCCCGACGAGGAAAGCTGCGTGAAGTACTTAGAGAATCTGAGATGGGGCGATACAATCGTTTCACCTTTTGACCCTTCCTCTAAGGTGTATAAATGCTCTAATGGGAAATACAAGTGCCGCAACACAGGTAAGTATTTCGATGTCAAGACAGGCACGGCTTTCGCAGGAACAAAGCTCTCACTCCGTACATGGGTGTTCGCTATCTTCCTATTCATGTCGCATAAGAGGGGTGTTTCATCATGCCAATTAGCAAGAGACCTCGGAGTAACGCAGAAGACCGCATGGAATATGCTCCATAAGATACGCGAGTTTATGAACTGCATGAATAATAAGCCTGTACGTGGAGAGGTTGAGATAGACGAGACTTTTGTCGGAGGAAAGAATAAGAATCGTCATAAGGACAAGAAAGTTGAGAAGTGTCAAGGCCGCAGTTTCAAGGATAAGGTGCCTGTATTCGGTATGTTGCAGCGAAACGGACATGTATCAGCTATGGTAGTGCCGAATACTAAAGCATCCACTTTGAGGCCACTGATTTCAAAGTTTATTGAGAAAGATAGTACGGTCTTTACCGATGGATGGGAGTATAGTGGTCTTGATAAGGATTACCGTCAATTCTCAGTAGACCACGGACGGCATTTCTACGGAGAGACAATCACCACCTGTGACGGTGAACTCATTGATATATGCACTAACGGTATTGAAAATGTCTGGTCTCACTTCAAGCGTATGATATTCGGAACTTACTATAAAGTGAGCA
>CAZNBC010000058.1:0-7987 GCA_964571125.1 uncultured Bacteroides sp. | reverse complement strand
TTCTGGAAGTCAGTGCGACCGGCGTTACGTGTAGCCGTATTATAGAAGTACCATGAGTTGTCGGAATTGAGCACGAAAGTGTTGGTCTGCTGCGCGGCACCCATCTGCTGCAATCCGGTGCCTTTAGCTGCCTGATCGGCAAGGTACTGCTCACGTCGGGCCTCCTCTTCAGCCTCCTTCTCGCGCTTTTTCAGTTCCTCGATAATCTTGTCCACCACGGCCAGACGCTGCTCGGGAGTCATGGCGGCGAGACGCAACAGAGAGTCCTGAAGCTCCACATTCTGCGCATAAATAGCCAGTTCGTCAAGCACATCGCTACGGCGCTTGATAGTGGCATAGTCGGGATAGGTTGACGGCACAAGGGACACACCCTCGGAATAACACGGCTGTGCCTCGGTGTAGCGTCCGAGGTCGTAATACAGCCCTCCGAGAGTAAGCTCCGCCATAGCCTTGTCAATACCGCTACGGGTCGACTTCTCCATGGCAAGCTTGTAATTATCTATAGCCTTGGCGGTATCATTGCGCGAGAGGTAGAGGTTGCCGATGGCGTAATACACCTGGTCAAGGAACTCCTTGTTGCGGTCGTAACGCGCCATGCGTTCCAGCGCCTTAACCTCGGGCATGATGTTGGTGCCCTCATATACCTCGCTCTGCTTGATGCGGGCATTGAATTTCGTGCGGTATGGAGCCGATGATGTGCTTCCAACCTTATCAAATGCCTGATAGGCCAGCTTCTTCTCCCCGCTGCGGGCATAGAGCTGACCGAGCAGGAAAGTCAGACGAGTCTTCTGAGAACCCGATGCATACTTTATGGCCTCCTTGAGCATCTCAATGCCTTTTGCATCATTCTTGCTCCTTATGGCCCAGTCGGCGTAAGTAAAGTAGTATAGGTCCTTGAGGGTATTGTTTACGAGGTCCTTCTGAGGGTCTATGCGATTGAGTATCGTCTCGGCTTCAAACAGCCAATCGAGGGCACAATACGAACGCGCCTGCCACAGATTGGCCTCAAGCACCGTCTGCGGGAGCCACTTAAAGTGACGGCTTATGTAGAAAAATGTCGAAGCCGCCCCGAGGAAGTCGCCCTCCATATACTGGCTGCGCCCCATGAGCATCCATGCGTTGTGGAGAAACGGGTTGTACTCCTCGCGCTTAAGCCACTCCTTGTATTCAGGGTCATTACCCTTTCCCGCCTTACGCTTGGGGCGTTTCTTGATGGTACGTAGCTGTATCGCCTTCTGCGCTTTCTCTATTGAGCGCTTGAAGTCGCCCGATGGCTGTGGGGAATTTTCATACTCCTTGGCCTCGATGGGGTGCATGAACAATGGCGAGGAATAATCATCCTCATAGCCGTCCTCCATCTTCTTGAGGGTGGACTTATAGTGCTCATCGCCATTGAAGTATATATTATAGCGTGTTATGAAAGCCTGATATTTACGCGACGCGGCAGTGTTCTTCGAGGGTGAACACCCCTGAAAGAGCACCGGAAGTATCGCTGCAACGACAACGAAATATATGATTCGTAAAGCTTTCACTCTTGGATAACGCACACTTACATAGCATTATTGCACTACCGCGCACTCAGCAGCGGGCACAGACACGCCGTAAAGCATCGATGCCTCTGACCGCCACAAACACTACAACCATCGTTAGGACTATCATGGCCGAGCACGGCACATCCGTCACCGTCGAAAAGCCGAGTCCGGCGAGACAGCAGCAGAGCGATACACCTACCGAGGCATACATTATGGTGTTGAACCTACGACACCACACCTCGGCTATCATCTGCGGAAGCGATAGCATGGACATCAGCAGCATCACCCCTATTAATTTGATGGTAAGGACTATACACAGGGCAGTCATTACGGTCATGAAGCAGTTGACACGCCCGACGGGGAGGCCCGCCACACGGGCGAAATCGCTGTCGAAGGCACACATAACGATGATGCGATGCCATAGAGTCATGGACGCAAGCAACACCACGGCATAGCCTCCGAACACCCAAAGGTCTGCCGTGCTCACCGTCAGGATATTTCCGAACAGGAAGGAATTCAGCTCGGGCACATACCCCGGAGTGAGGAACACGAAGAACACTCCCAAGGCCATGCCCAGGGACCACACGGCGGCTATGGCCGAGTCCTCACGCACCCTGCCGCGCGCACTCATCCACTCCACTCCGAGTGATGAACCCACTGCGAACAAGGCAGCCATGACTATAGGGTTGAGTCCGAGATAATAGCCCAGCCCCAGACCTCCGAAACAGGCATGTGTAACCCCGCCACTTATTGCCACGAGCCTGCGGGTAACTATATAGGTGCCTATCACCGCCGAAGCCACACTGATGATGACCACGGCAATAAGGGCATTGCGGAAAAAGTCGTAATTAAGAAGTTCAAGCATGAGAGTTGGAACGTGAGGCACGTGCCTCGCCTACGATCATTATCAGTTCTTCGCGTACATCATCGGGGAGCGCTATGCCACGCAACTGCAGACTGCGAGCCCATCCGGCGATGTCGTCGGGAAGCATCGTGAGCAGTACGTCGCGGAATTCCTCTATCTCCTCGCGTGAGTAGCTGTCGGAGGAGCGGCCGCGAAAGCGGTCAAGCTCCTCATCATCGTAATATTCTATGCCGGCACTCACCGAAGCGAGCAGGGAATCGCGCTCACACGTGACATGCATACCGCAACACTCCTCATCCTGCGAAGCGGCATCCCCTTCAGGACTGTCGGACGCTGCGGGAGCATCGGAAACATCCTGACCCTCACGACGCACATGCTTGCGGTCGAGCCACCACAAAGGTATCCCGACGGCCAGCAACGCACCGGTAAGTATCAGCACTACTTCCATACGGCTCAGTCGGCAGATTCGTCAGAGTGAGTATCTTCGGCAGGCTTCGCGGCATCCTCCACCACGAATCCGGCCCGCTCAAGCTGCTGCCAGAAGTCAGGATAGGACTTCGCCACGACCTCGGCATCGCGGACCATCACGCCCGGCATGTACACCGCAACAGGAGCGAGGGCCATTGCCATACGATGGTCACCGTGCACATCAAAGTCCGCGACTTCCGCTACAGGACCGCGATGACCGTCCCAGCCGATAGTTCCCTCAGGCTGAGTGCTGAGCATCACACCGACCTTAAGAAGCTCCTGACGGAGGGCCTCTATGCGGTCGCACTCCTTTATGCGCAGATGGCCCACACCCGAAAACTCAAAGGGTATACCTATCATGGCACATGTCACGGCCAGCGACGGTACCATGTCGGGGGTATCCGACAAATCGAGCACAAGGCGGGGCGACAGGTCGGGCGAGGGTTCAAGATGAACCTCACCGTCCACAGCACCTTCGGGGTCGGTGAGCACTCCGAGCGATGTATATATCTTCGCAGCCACGCTGTCGGGCTGCATACTGCCGGACTTAAGTCCCTCGAGCACCACGCTTCCCGAACTGAGAGCCTCAGCTTCATACCAGAAGGAGGCGGCGCTCCAGTCTGCCTCGGGGAGGAACTCAACGGGAGAATAGGGAGTCTGCGGGATGAGGATCTGATTGCCGTCACTCTCAACATCCACTCCGGCCTGACGCATCATGTCAGCCGTGAGACGTGTATAGGGTGATGACACCTGATTGCCCTCAAGATTTATGGTCAGGCCACCGCGCATAAGCGGGGCAACCATCATCACTGCCGAAACGTACTGCGAACTCTCGTCGGCGGGGATGGCCACCGTGCCCCCGCGCAAGGAGCGGCCCTTGATGTGAAGCGGAGGGAAGCCTTCCTCACCCGTAAAGGTTATGTCGGCGCCACACCAACGGAGAGCCTCCACCAAAGTGCCTATAGGACGCTGATGGCTGCGTGCATCTCCGTCAAGAAGCACATCGGCACCCTCGGTGGCCGATATCATGGCCGTGAGAAAACGCATGGCACTGCCGCTTCCCTCTACATTGACCTCAACCTGTCCGGCTCCTACAGCTCCACGGATAGAATCAATGGCGCCCGCCATTATCTTCACATCATCGGGAGCATCATCCGGTATCGGCAGCGATTCGGCTCCGGATGTCAAGGCATTAATAACCAAAGCACGATTCATCATGCTCTTTGACAGAGGAAGTGCCACTCGGGCATCTATAGGTTCGTCAGGCGGGAATATACGGTAATCCATAATCAATCTAAGCTTCATTCCGGGAATTATTCCGGGGCTATGAGTCAGATACAAAAGTACTACATTTTTTCTGTTCCGGAAAAATCGTTAATTTCGCGGTGAAATTATCTTCACATAACATCTGAATCCATAACCTTTATTCCTCAGACCATTCATTCACAATTCTCAACAACCTTAACCAATCCAACCCCCATAATCCTATGATTAACTTCTCACGCTTCTCCCACCCGACATCATCACTGCGAGAAGCGCATCTGACTCTGACCATCTGTCTCCTCTCCATAATTCTCCCATCGCTCATCACATGTATCTCGGGGTGCACATCAAAGCATGCCACCGATTCAGCACCCACATCCGCCGATACCATCCTCTCACGGGCTTCACATTCGGTATTCACCAATCCCGAAGCCACGGTAGCCACCGCACGCCGCTTCATGGCCCAGACCGCCGACAGCGGAGTCTACTACCGCACCGCTACCCTGTGTGCCATAGGCTCACTGATACTGGGGCAGCCCGACTCATGCCACATACTGTTCGACGGGGCTTTGGATTATATCAGTCGTAACCCCGAAGACTATGACACCCGCGAGCAAGTGGAGCGCGACCGCTCACTCTACTTCAACCTCATAGGTCAACTCGACTCAGCCCTCTGCCACTCCTACGCCGCCCTTGCCGCAGCTAACAAAGGACACCTCCACGACAAGGCTATCAAGAACCTGTCGGTAATCGGCGAGGCTGCCGAGATGCTCGGACGCCCCATCGAAGCTGCCGAAGCATATCGCCGGGCCATATATCTAAGCGATTCGATATACCCCAAGCGGTTACCCGAGTCACACATACTTACGGGCATTGCCGCTACCTATACCTCTATGGCGAACTTCGACGAGGCCGACAGGTACCTCACACTTAACGCATCGCGTCTTGACTCCCTTTCGGCGGACCAACAGTACTTCCACTACTCCACATTAGGCAACAGCCTCTATCAGCGCGAGGCATACTCCGAGGCGATAGATGCGTTCCGCAACGCCTACGCACTGGCCGCCTCCTTCTCCGACCCCTACCTCATGGCAGTGTCCGAAGCCAACCTCGGCGAGTGCATGCTGTTTGAGAATCAGCTTGACTCGGCAGCCCACTATATAGAGTTGGCCCGCAACCATTTCGATTCTTTCGCCGCTCAGGATGTCAACCTCACATTCTACATGAAAAGTCTGCGGGGCGACCTGGCCCTGCGCACCGGCGACATCGCTCAGGCAGGACTGTTGCTTCAGCAGGCCACAAACGACACGGCTATGGTCATACCCCGCTACCGCGCCATGCACTACGACCGTCTGACGCGCTACAACGAGCGTACAGGCGACCTGCGGTCAGCTCTGACCAATCTGCGCAGCGCCACCTTCATACGCGATTCCATACGCTCGCGTCAGGCGCTCAACTATGCCGCCGACCTCGAGGAACGATACGAGCGTGACACCACCGTGCTGATGACCCGCATGAGGATTGCAAGCAAAGAGGAGGAGGTGAGCAATCTGCGCACCAATGCCATAGTCATCTCCATGCTCCTCATCATCATAATACTCGCCGCGGTGTTGCGTAATGCGGTGATACGACGCCGCGCCAACACTGAGGCGCTGAGGATGAAGACCGCCATGCAAAGCCTACGAATGGAGAATATCAGCAACCGCGTGTCGTCACACTTCATATTCAATGTCCTCAACGGTGTGCAGACTCCTCAGAGTCAACGTATAACTCAGGTTGCCAACCTCATACGCGAGAGTATCGAACTGAGCAACAAATTCATTGTGACACTCGGCGAGGAGCTTGATTTCATAGGACGCTACGTAGATCTGGAACGCGAATCTCTCTCAGAGGGATTTACCTATACCCTCACAGTCGATGACGAGACGAAGCTCTCGCAACCGATTCCCGCCATGATGATTCAGGTGTTTGTCGAAAACGCCATAAAGCACGGTCTGAGAGGATATGACGGCGAGAAATACCTTGACATCGCCGTAACCCATGCCGACCGTCAGCTCTGCATAACCATCACCAACAACGGTCATCTCCACTCCTCGGCGCCCGGCACGGGTACCGGCATAAGGGTGGTGACGCAGACCATACACATGCTCAACAATCGCAACCGCGACAAGATAAAGCTTACCTACGGGCTGCGTGACAACATCTACCGCGTGGTAATCACTATCCCCGACGGCTTCAGCTTCGACTCCCTGCAGCGATTCGCCATGAACGGCCCCGGGAAGTGAGTCCCCACATCCCCCACCCCATAAAGAACCGGCTCATAAATAATGTCGTAAGCGCCTATTATTTGGGCCGGTGATTAATTATTATTAACTTTGCCACACGACTGAACCAGTAATCTCTATAAATTTCATAACCATAAAAGTTTCAACTATCATGCGTAAACTTACACTTATTTTCGCAGTTGTGCTCCTGTCCATCTGCAGCGCTATGCCCGCTTCGGCACAGTTCCGTTTCGGTATCAAGGCAGGTGTGAATGTCAGCAGCCTCCACTTCGACGAATCTACATTCGACTCTGACAACCGTGCCGGATTCACCGGCGGTGTGATGGCCGAGTTCACCGTGCCCCTTATCGGTGTAGGTGCCGACCTGTCAGCCATGTATGTGCGCCGCGATGCCAAATTCGTGGAAAACAACAACATCACCAAAAACAACCGCGACTACATCGAGATTCCCCTCAACCTCAAGTACAAGCTCAGCCTTCCCGCCATCTCACACATCATCGCTCCCTTCGTGACAACCGGTCCCAGCGTAGCGTTCCTCACCTCACGTCAGGCAGTCAACGACATGTGGAAAAACAAGAAGGCCAGCTGGGCGTGGAACTTCGGCTTTGGCGTGCAGCTCGTCAAGAAACTCCAGATAGCCGCCAGCTACGGCATCGGTCTTGACAAAGCCATGGAGCTCACCGGCAACAGCGCCCTCGTCGGCAACGGTATCGAATCCAAGAACCGCTACTGGACCGTAACCGCCGCCTACCTCTTCTAATCCCACCCGAAGAATCATTACAGTGGCGATGTGTCAATTACGATGCACCGCCACTGCGCTTTAATACAATAGAATACTTTGTCATTTCGATTTTCGCAAACTTCGCTGCGGTGCGGACGCCTTTCACAATTATTTTTGCTAAATTTGCGGGTTGAAACATCTATCACTGTACAGCCACGATGATTGAAAAAATACAAAGCCTCAAGGCCGAGATAGAAGGCCTCACAGCTTCAAGCGCAGCCGAAGTAGAGGCTCTGCGCATCAAATATCTGTCGAAGAAGGGCGAAGTGTCACTGCTCTTCAATGACTTCCGCACCGTACCCGCCGATCAGAAGCGTCAGGTAGGTCAGGAACTCAACATCCTCAAAAATCTCGCCACCGAGCGTATCAACGCACTGCGCGAGGCGCTCGAGAACGCCGACGATGCGGCCGACGACTTAGATCTGACCCGCACTCCCGCACCCATTGCGCTGGGCACACGTCACCCCCTGTCGCTGGTGCGCGAGCAAATCATCAGCATATTCTCCCGTCTGGGATTCACCGTGGCCGAAGGCCCCGAGATAGAGGACGACTGGCATGTGTTCTCAGCCCTCAACTTTGCCGCTGACCATCCCGCACGCGACATGCAGGACACTTTCTTCATACAGCGTCACCCCGACGTATTGCTGCGCACCCATACCTCTTCGGTACAGACACGCGTGATGGAGCACTCACAGCCCCCTATCCGCATCATCTGCCCCGGACGTGTGTACCGCAACGAGGCTGTGTCGGCCCGCGCACACTGCTTCTTCCATCAGGTTGAGGCTCTGTATAT
>CAZNBC010000057.1:0-8048 GCA_964571125.1 uncultured Bacteroides sp. | reverse complement strand
ACGGATGATAAGGGAGAATTTGTATTTCCCGACAGGGACTTCCCCCAAGGAACAAAGTTTATATTTCAGGCACTGAACAACAAAGGTGGCAACGAGGGCAACTTCGATATTATACCTATGCAATACCCCTCAATACCTCCTATTGAATCTAAAGCTGTTGTTACAAACCATACCCAAAGCGATGAGGAAGCTGACTTTGACTGGCGTATATCACACTCTGGAGCGATTATGCTTGGTGAGGTTATGGTCGTGCAGAAAAAACTGAGTGATATAGGAACAGGCATGGATCTTCTTGCCCGTGCCGAGATTGATTACAAAAATATAGAGACACAAAATCTCAGGACAGTAGAGGAAATACTGCGGACTATTCCCGGAATAGTCATAAATGATCGCAGAGTATATTATCAGGGGCGTGAAGTCTCGTTTTGGGTTGACAATACGCCATGGGAACCTGCCTCAGAGCTAACACGATCATCTCACTTCAATTCAGCAAGACCGTTCGGCAGATATCGAACTTTAGTAGTACCTCCTTCACCTTCCGGATCATTCAATACTCCACTCGGCGAACTTGATAACGTATTGCCGGTAGACTTCATAAAGAAAATACAGTATATTGATTCAGGCTCAGCAGGATTTATCACTCACAGAACCACTACCAGTCCCAGTTCTTCGGGAGGTATAATAATAATTACCACCAAGGATGGCACAGAAAAGGTGTCACGTCCGGACTGGAGATTCCGTTACGCCAAGCCTTTGGGATATCAGCCCCGCAAGGATTTCTATACCCCTAAGTATGAGCTGATGGCCGAGTATGACCTAAACAATCGCCCGACACTCTACTGGATTCCCCGCGTGAATATCGGCAGCGACGGAAACCTCACCATGCCCATACCCGTATCGGTAAGCGGCTACACCGTAACAGCCGAGGGTATTGACGCTGACGGACACCCCGTGAGAATCACCAAGAAAATGTAAAAGAGAGCATAATCCACACTTAAACGTCATCACAATGAATATCAGGAACATCATACAACGGCTAATATTCGCCGCCATAACCATAGCAGCAACCACACCCACGGCCATGAGCGCCGAGGGCTCCATACCTTTCGACACCATTAAAGCACGACTCGACTATCAGCGCTATGTGTTCCCGCAGGAGAAGATACATGTGACCACCGACCAGGGACGATACGTGACGGGCGATACTATATGGCTGCGCGCATGGGTCACCGATGCCGCTACGGGGCATCAGGTCGACGCCAGCAAATATGTGTACGTAGAGCTGATATCACCGTTCGGTGAGGTTGAGAAGCGCGTGAAGATTCGTGAGGACAACGGCCTCTACTCCGGTTATCTGGAGATTGACGAGGACCTGGCCGAAGGCAACTATACCTTAGCGGCGTACACCACATTTATGGAGGCCCTCGGGGCGGACTACTTCTTCCGCAAACCTTTGGGAGTGCTGTCGCCCTACTCCACACAGGCTCAGATAGTGACTGAGTTTGAGCCGATAGATAATGATGAAGCGTTGAAGATGACCCTCTCGTTTCAGGACCGCGAGGGTAAGCCCCTGCATTATGAGACAATGTACGTCACCTCTCCGGATGATAAGCAGATGGAGGGCGGACGCGGCACACGCACGCGCCAATTCAAACTCAAACGCAAGGATTTTCCCGGCCGCATAGCACTGGTGCAGCTCGATAAATACAAGAAATATATCACGTTGCCACCAAAGCAGGGACTGCTCGACGTGACCTTCCATCCCGAAGGAGGCTATCTGGTACCCGGCGTATCGTGCAAAGTGGGCTTCAAGGCCATTGACGGCGCAGGCGCAGGTACTGACGTGACCGGCGTGGTGACAAACTCACGCGGCGACACCGTAGCGACCCTGCAGACTATCCACAAGGGCATCGGCTCGCTGATGCTCCTCCCCGTCATGGGAGAGAAATATACGGCCATCGTCAACGGCAACACGTTCGAGCTGCCCGAAGTGAACGGACAGGCCGCCGTGATACACGCCGACAACTCCAAGGCAGAGTGCGTCGACATCACCCCTGCAGGAAACGTGCCCGACGGCGCGATGATAGTGGTGCAGAGCCACGGCGTGGCGCGCTATGCCTCACCGGCTGCCGCGGGACAGACCATCCGCCTTCCCTCAGCCGAGCTTGGCGAGGGAGTGGTGCAGATACTTCTCCTGACGGCCGACATGCAGCCGCTGAGCGAACGCCTGGTATTCGTGTACCCCGCTGAGGGCACGGAGATGACAGTAAGCGACAAAAAGTGAGGAGTTGGTGTCGTTTTGACTTGCCGGATTGTGTATTTCAAAGCATTTGCATAACTTTGCAAAAATTCATGCAAACACATAACAGATTTACACAAGTCAAATAGTCACAACACCAATCATCCTATACTTTTATGAAGAAAAACCTATCTAAAGCGTTGCTGGCGACGCTGGCTCTGATGGGTGGCTTCGCAGGACTCTCGGCACAGGCATATCCCGACGGCGATATGAAGCGCAAGAGCAGTCCGGGGCGTCCCCTCTCATCAAGCACGATGCTCCGACGACCCGCTCCGATGGCAGCACTGACAGCCACCGGCGAAGGCAAGAATTTCCGTGCCTCAGTGCTATACACCGATTCGTGGGAAAGCAGCGGCAATTACCTCTTCGGCATCTATGAATTCCCCGCCGAGGGCACTTACTCGTCAACACCCGTGTATGTCGACAATGCGTATGACGCTACCGGTAGCGCGGCCCTCATAGGCGACCGCTATTTCTGGACCTCCTATCAGTCGGCCTACGGATATACATTAGTGGACAACTATATAGCTCCTGCCAACGACTGGAGCAAATTCACGAAATATGACGGCTCGGAGCTTTCGATAGCCCGCGCTCTGGCATGGGACCATGTCACGGGCACACTCTTCGGTTGCTTCCGTATCAACGGTGGCGCCGGCTGGATATTCGGCACCCTGAATCCTGACAGCGCCGACCGTATACCGGTGAAGATAAGCGACATAGGCTCCGACCGCTGGAGCGCCATGTCGGTTGACCGCATAGGCCGCCTGTTCGTAATCACCGAGTCGGGCAAGCTGTACAGAGTAGACAAGACTACCGGCGCGATGACAGAAATCGGCGACACGGGAGTGAAGACCAAGTATGTCACCTCGGGCACGATAGACCCTGAAAGCGGTAAATTCTACTACGTACCCGTATTAGACGCGCCGACCTACCTCTACACTATCGACCTCGAGACCGCAAAGGCAACCCCGGTATATCTGATGTCGCACGGCGAACAGCTCACCGGCATGCACTTCCCGCAGGCGGCTGTAAGCGCAAGCGTACCCGCCAAGGCAACCGACCTGAAGGCCACATTTGACCACACCACGCTCAAGGGTACGGTGTCATTCACCGCTCCCTCCAAGACCGCCGGAGGAAATGCCGGAAGCGGCACCCTGAGCTACAAGGTGTATGCCAACGGCACAGCCGTAGCTGACGGCACTACAGCATGGGGCGGAAAAGTCAGCAGGGAGATTACCCTGAAGGAATCAGGCGAATATGCTTTTGAAGTAGTGACCTCAACCGCCGCCGGCAACTCGGAGAGCGCATGGGTGCAGGCTTATGTCGGCACCGACTCACCCGCAGCCATAGAATCAGTTGATATGGTCAACTTCGGCGACCGATTCATACTGTCATGGACTCCGGTGACCACCGCGGCTCACGGCGGCAACATCAATCCTTCGGAAGTGACCTACACCGTCGTACGCTACCCCGAAGGCAAGGTCGTGGCACAGTCCACGAAGGCCACCAGCTTCACGGAAGTAATCGAAGCCACCGAGCCCGTCACACTCTATTACACCGTAACACCCGAATACGGCTCATTCAAGGGCGTGGCCACCAAGAGTCAGGAGCTCCTGTACGGCGCATACAACACTCCCTACAGCGTGGACCTCACCGACAGCGAACAGCTGAAAGAGGTGACAATCGTGGACGCCAACAACGACAACCGCAAATTCCTCGTGAGCGTTGACGACGATAACAATCCCTGTCTGTATCTATACCCCGTATCCATCACCAACGCGGACGACTACGTATTCTCAGCCCCCATCAACCTCAAGAAGGGTATACTCTACCGTATGTCGGCCGTCGTATCGCCCCGCATGGCCAAGTATGGCTGTAAGGACAATATCGACCTCGTGGTGGCTACCGCACCTACCGCTTCGGCAGTAGTGGCCAAAGTACTCGAAAACGAGGTCGTCAAGGACGCCAAGCAGGAACCCACCGCGAATTTCAAGGTGGACAAGGACGGTGTGTACTACATCGCCATACACGGCTGCGGCTCGCCCGACTCTTACGGCCTGTATGCCTACAGCATGTCGATAACCTCCGACGCCATTGACACGGCCCCCGCAGCTCCCGAACTTTCAGCGGTGCGCAACGGCAGCGACATCACCGTCAAAGTGACAACTCCCACACATCTTATCAACGGCCAGGCAGCCGGAGAACTGACAGCGGTCAACATATTCCGCAACGGCGAGAAGGTGTTTACCAAGACCTCCCCTGCAAAGGGCGTTGAACTGGTATTCGAGGACAAGGGCCTCGCCGACGGCCTCTACGTGTACACCGCCACAGTCGCAAACTCCAGCGGCGACGGTGAAGCAGCGGAAGCCCGCGCGTATGTGGGCATCAATATACCCGCCGCTCCTACCGACGTGGTGGCAAAGGAGCACGAGGATTACCGCACGGTGACCGTGACCTGGAAGGCTCCCGAGTTTGACCGCGACGGATGTCCGATAGACCCCGAAGTGATATCCTACACACTGGCTTACTTCGACGGCGCCAACCTGAAATGGATACCTATCATCAACGACATCAAGGACACTTCGGTGACATACGAGGCCGTGACCAACACCTCGCAGATACTCGTGAAGTACGGCGTGATAGCCGCTACTTCAAAGGGTAAGAACGAGTATGACGTGGCCGTGGCTCCCATAGTGTCGCTCGGCCAGCCCTACAAGATGCCTTACGTGGAGACCTTCGGCGGAACATCGCTCAGCGGTGTGCTCGGCGAGGAGAACGAGAACGAAAGCGCATCGTGGCAGATAATGTACAATTACGACCAGGACGGTACGGGCGGCTCACTGTTCTACACCGGCGCCATCGGCAAACGCGGCTCAATGTTCACGGGCAAGATTATGATTGAGGGTGAGAATCCCACATTCAGCTTCTGGTTCTGGAGCATACCCACTTCACCCGAGGGTGAGGACCTGACCATCGAGGCTAACGACGGCACAGGCTACCGTGAGATAGGCCGCGTACCTCTCAATCAGGGCGGCGCCGAACAGCATTGGGAAAAATTCAGCGTGGCCATTGACGAATTTATCGGCAAGCCCACCCAGTTCCGCATATCATACCTCCTGAAGAAGTATGTGCTGTACATCGACCACATCCGCGTGTGCGAGACATACGTCAACAACCTCACAGCCCACAATCTGATAGGTTACTCACACGTAACTCCGGGCTATACCTACACTTATTTTGCCGAGATAGAGAACTCGTCGGAACGCGAAAGTCCCGCCTACACCGTAAGCGTTGTGGATGAGAACGGTCAGCGTCACGGCTCAGTGGAAATGCCCTCACTCAAAGCCGGAGAACGCGCTATGGCTGAGGTGCCTGTCGACATCACCCTGCTTGACGGCGACATGACTTTCTACGGCCTCATCGAAGATGAAGACGAGAACTCCGACGACAATAAGACTCCGGCATTTGCCGTGACGGTGGTGCACGCTGATGTGCCTGTGGTGAACGACCTCAAGGCTACACGTGTGGATAATACCGTAAACCTTACATGGAGCAAACCTGCCGTAGCGAATGAGTCAGAGCAGGTGACTGACGGCGCTGACCGCCTGGTAGCCTTCTCGACAGGTCTGAACAACTCAAAGGTTGTCGACGACAACGTGGGTGACTGGACGATGATCAATGCCGACGGTGCCGGCTCGGCCGGACTGGTAGGCTTCGAGCATCCCAATATCTACAAAGAGTCGGATATGGGCTTCATCGTGTGGAACCCCTCACTGCTCGGCATCATAGTGAAGGATTGGCAGCCCCGCTCAGGCCTGCAGTCGTTCGTATGTCTGTGTGCCCCGGTCAATGCCAATGACGACTGGATGGTATCACCCCTGCTGTCAGGCAAGGAACAGACCGTGACGTTCTACGCCAAGGCTGTCAACGATACCTACAACGAATGTTTCGAATTCGGCTACTCGACCACGGGTACGGCCAAGGAGAACTTCACCATGAACGAGAAGGTGACCAAGGTGCCCGGCACCTGGACGAAGTATAGCTATAAGGTGCCCGCAGGCAGCAAGCACTTCGCTATCCGCTGCACCTCAAACCGCCAGTTCGCACTCTTCATTGACGACATAACCTTTGAACGTGCCAACCCCAACTTCGGTGCCACACCGAAACACTACGTGGTATATCGTGACAACAAGCGCTACGAAGCGTCAAACACCGCCGGCTATACCGACGACAGAGCAGCTGACGCACACACTTACCGTGTGACAGCCGTATATGACCGCGGTGAGTCGCAGGCATCGAACGAGGTTGCCGTTGGGCCTTCAGCAGGCATCGAGGGCGTAGCTGCAGACGCTTCACCGTCCATCATCGCAGGCAAGGGCTATGCCGAGATTCTCAATGCCGACGGTATGACCGTGACGGTAGCGACTCTTGACGGCCGCGTAGTCAACCGCTTCATTGCCCGCTCGGCTGAAGTGCGTATCGCTCTCGCCAAGGGCGTATATGTAGTGTCGGCCGGAAGCGAGGCCCGCAAGGTCATCATCGACTGATAAACCTAATTGACCTGATATAGAGGAGGCGATGTGTCAAATACGACGCATCGCCTTCTTTGTTTATGGTGGGCCGGAGTTAGTGGAATTATGGCGAGAATTGCGTAACTTTGCAGAAAGTTACGACTTATGGGCAGACTGATGGCTATTGACTATGGACGCAAACGGTGCGGCATCGCTGTGACCGACCCGATGCGCATAGTTGCCACGGCGCTTGAAACGGTGGCTACAAAAGACCTTGAGAAGTATGTGGCCGCTTATCTGGCGCGTGAACAGGTCGATGCCATAGTGGTAGGGTGGCCCCTGACTCTCGCAGGCGAGCCGTCGGAGTCGACCCGCTACATTCGTCCAGGCATTGAGCGTCTGCGCAAGGTACTCCCTCAGGACATGCCGGTGATATGGTATGACGAGCGCTTCACGTCATCTATGGCTCACCGCTCGATGATAGACTCGGGCATGACGCGCACACAGCGACGCGACAAGGCGCTGCCCGACAGAATGGCCGCCACAATCATTCTCAATGACTTCCTCCAGAGCCGCGCTTACGAGGAGTTTAAAAGCAAATAAGTAAGACACAACCCAACGAAGATGAAATTACCCATATATCTGTACGGACACCCCGTACTCCGCAAAGTATCGGAAGATATCACGCCCGACTATCCGGACTTCAAAAAGCTGGTTGACGACATGTTCGAGACCATGTATGACTCCGACGGTGTAGGGCTGGCCGCTCCTCAGATTGGCCGCAACATACGCCTCGTGGTTATCGACGGGTCACCTTTGGCCGAATCGTTCCCCGAGTGCGAGAATATGAAGATGGTGCTTGTGAATCCCCGCATAGAAGTGCTTGACGGCGACAAGGTGAGCCGTCCCGAGGGTTGCCTGAGCCTCCCCGGACTCTCGGAGAATGTCAACCGCGTGGAGAAGATACGCCTGACATGGCTTGACGAGAACTTCGAATCCCACGACCAAGTGTTCGAGGGATTCGCCTCGCGCATCATTCAGCACGAGTGTGACCACCTCGAGGGCAAGGTGTATATGGACCACGTCTCACCCATACGCAAACAGCTTATCAAGTCGAAACTCAACAATATAGTGGCAGGACGTACCCGCTGTGACTACCCCGTGAAATACGCTCCGGGCGTACGTCGCAAGTAAAGTCACTCAACTCTCTTTTCCAATCTCATATCACGACACATGGC
>CAZNBC010000056.1:0-8120 GCA_964571125.1 uncultured Bacteroides sp. | reverse complement strand
ACAATGGTGTGGACGCCATGAAGGAGCTGATAGATCAGGTGCAGGTGCCTCCGGTAACCGGACGCTACCGCGTGTTCATCATCGACGAGGTACACATGCTGTCGACAGCCGCGTTCAATGCTTTCCTCAAAACACTTGAGGAACCGCCGGAATATGTGGTCTTCATTCTTGCGACTACCGAGAAGCACAAAATCATTCCTACCATACTGTCGCGCTGCCAGATATATGACTTCCACCGCATAACGGTGGGCGACATCGTGGCACATCTGCGCAGTGTGGCTCAGGCCGAAGGCATCGAAGCCGAGGATGAAGCCCTCGGAGTAATCGCCGGAAAGGCCGATGGTGCCATGCGCGACGCCCTCTCTATTTTTGACCAGGTGGCAGCCTCATCAAGGGGACACATCACCTATGCGTCAGCCATAGAGAACCTCAACATCCTTGACCGCTCCTACTACCTCAAACTCCTTGACATGTTCAAGAAGGGGGAAGTGCTGGACACATGGATGGTGTATCGTGACATACGCGAACGGGGATTCGAGTCGCAATTCTTCATCAACGGACTCGGACAATTTTTCCGTGACCTGATGATGGCCACCGCCACCGGCTCACTGAAATTCATAGAGACCGACGAGAATACCGCACGCCTCATGGCCGAAACCGTCAAGGACTGCTCACCGCAGTTCCTCATCGCTGCCATGAACCTGTGCAATGAGGCCGACCTCAACTTCCGCACAGCCTCCAACAAGCAGTTCCTCATCGAGCTGACACTCGCCAAACTTTGTCAGCTGTGCCAACCATCAAGCCCCTCCGTTGACGACAGCACCGGTAAGGGGCAGCCTTTGGCACCAATAGCTGTCACCCAACCCTCACACTCCTCACAACCCTCCGCGCCATCACCTCAGCCGGCAGCTACAGCCCCTGTACCCCCAAAACCGGTCTCAACTCCCAAAACGACCGTAACACCGTCCGTAGCTACTCCGCATCCGTCTGCTCCACGATCAACCGTGACAGGTGTACCGCGCATATCTATCAGAGGGGCCCGTCAGGAAGCGTCCGCTCCGACTCAGACCGATACAGTTTCAGGGCCACAGCGAGAGCGTTCATTTACCTATCAGGAGCTTGAAGAAGCTTGGGACGCCTTTATCAACGCCTACCCCAAGGAACGTATCTTGGTCAACACCATGCGCATGGCCCGTCCGCAGGCTACGGAAACTCCCGGTCAATACATGCTTGTTGTAGAAAACGACATACAGCAGGCGACGCTCCACGACAATATGATGCGTATGGAGGGCTTCATCCGCGACCGACTTGAAAACGACCGCATATCCTTCACCGTAACCATCAATCAGGGCGAATCGGCGCCCCACACATGGAGCGACCGTGAAGTAGTGGCCCATATGGTGGCCAATAACCCCACACTTCAGCGATTCATTTCCACCTTTCATCTCACCTTCTGACCACATTAACATTTTCAACACATCTTCCTGATGTGTTGGCGGAATGGGTGAGAATGAGTAACTTTGCAACTGTAACCCCGGCTCACACCGTAGGGTAGCTTTCAAGTATATGTCTATCAATCACATTATCACGTTTATGATGAGGTTTGCTATATCACTTCTCTTCACTCTGGCGCTATGTACCACCGCACAGGCTTCGGAAGAGGTTTCATTTCTCGGACGCCAACTCCCTCAGTCACGCAATGCCGTGTCACTGCATAAATTCACACCGTTTATGCCCTACGACCGATTCATGATACTGCAGGAACTTAAGTCCGACTCGGCAGGCAACCTTGTAGACTCGATTCAGGTAGTAGCCGAAGAGCCGCAACCCGCACCTGAATGGACTGATATAGATATCGTAGAAGCTCCCGCAGCCACGGAAGAAGAACCCGTCTTCACACCCCGCTCATATCGTCCTCTCCCCACAGGCATGTATGGAACGGTAGTGTTTGATACCTACCACTATCTTGATTCACTTCCGTTTGTACCTACCACTCATCCGGCATGGACGGGTGATGCCTATAATTGGCTTGACGACCTTGAATTCGGCACTCATCTGCTCAACCGCACCCGTCAGACATACATGACGGAGCATCCTCTTGACGTGGTCTACAACGTGCAGTGGCTTCCCGAGCCTCCGAAACACTATCAGGCACTGGTTGACGCTGCCACAACAAAGATTGTGCTCAAGGAAATACCTCTGAACAATATGGCGTCCGACGCTCCGGAACTTGAGATAGAACACCGTCACTGGCTACGCACCTTCAACGGTAACCTCCAGTTCTCACAAGCATACGTGTCACCCAACTGGTATCAGGGTGGTAACAACAACCTCAATACCCTGCTGAACCTCGTATACAATGTAAAGCTTAACGAAAAACTCCATCCCAACCTCCTCTTCGAGACAAACATATCATATAAATTAGGTCTCAACAACGCCCCTAACGACACTCTCCACTCCTATAATATAAGTGAGGATATATTCCAGGTCAACAGCAAATTCGGTATAAAGGCCGTCAAGAACTGGTATTATTCTATTGCCGGAACATTCAAGACGCAGCTCCTTAACAACTACCCCACCAACAGTTCGACACTAACAGCCTCATTCCTCTCGCCAGGCGAACTTAACGTCGGTGTCGGTATGTCGTACAGCTACACCAGTCCCAAAAAGTCCATTACTTTCGGAGCCTCGATCTCGCCGGTGTCCTATAACCTCAAGACATGTATCAATTCGCGCATTGACGAAACCATCTACGGCATCAAGAGCGGACGCCACACCACAAGCGAGTATGGTTCGAGTGCGGAATGTAACTTCCGCTGGAAGATAGCATACAATATCAATTACACCTCACGCCTGTTCGTCTTCACCGACTACGACTATATCTACAGCGACTGGGAACATACCATCTCGTTTGATATCAACCGATTCCTCTCCACACAGATTTATGCCCACATGCGCTACGACAGCTCCACGCCCCGTCTGGCCGACAGCAGCTGGCATAAGTTCCAGTTCAAGGAGATATTGAGCTTCGGTTTCAGCTACAAGTTCTCCACCATTTGATTCACCTGAGCGCGGTGATACCCCGACCACTCTCCACACTCATAGTATTTGCAGCCACAGCGGTCTCGCTAACGTGGCTGCTTCTGCTCTGTCCCCATACCGCTTCAGCAAGCGACTATGCGGCGATACTTCCAGACCATACGTATGTCATACCCTCCTACCGCGCCGACTCTGTCAAGGCTTCGCTGCGCACTTCGGGGATGCATCGCATTGAGGGGATATGGCATGTAACCGATGGTGCCACCATAGCGATAGAGCGCATCGCCTCACCCCATCACGGCGGCAACACCGTCTATCGGCTCGCTATAATCGAGTCGCCCGACCGTAGTCTGCGACCGGGGACAATCATAGGGTACGCTTCGCCTACTCCCGACCCGGTGAAATATGAGGCGCGGCTATTTACAGCCACCCATACCTCACGGATAGTCTCAGACAAGATACCCGGGCCCATGCCATCGGCCCGCTACACCATGACACTTACCCATGATGACAGCCGGCTCTCCTTCATCCGTCACAAACGCGCGGGACTGCGTATAGACATACGCCGCTCACTACCGCTCCTATTCCGTACTACCCTGAGATACAGCCCTGCGACACCACAGGCACCCCCGGCGGAAGGATGTGTGCGCATATTTCCCACGCCTGCCGTCCCTGAGCATCCGATATATCTCTAAGCAAATCAGATGTTTGCAGTTTCCATCAAGTAATCACGTTATTAAGGATTCCATAAATCACCGTCGTTTTTTTCAGGTCATGAAATTGATGCTCCTCATATTAATGCTCTGTATCACTGTGGGTACGGTCAATGCCGACAAAGTACAACGTACCACACGCAAGATACCGCGGACAGCAGCGACTGCATCAACGACCAAAATGGCGGATTCGACATCCCCTACCGACAGCTGCATCATCACCACATCCTCCGATATAAGCCTCAGCGGATACGAAAAGCCCTTGAGGTCACGTACGGAGACTGTCTTTGCTACCAATCATTCGGAGCATCACATCTCAAAGCTCCACCTCACGATTTCATATCACGACATGCAGGGCCGCGAACTCCATACCCGCTCCATCAGCGTCAGATGTGACATTCCCCCGGGAACCACACGTCTGATTACTTTCCCCTCATGGGACAAGCAGCAAGTATTCTACTATCGCCTCTCATCCAAACCGGTGCGCGCCGACGGCACTCCATACGATATACATTGCTCCTGCGACTCGGCAACCATTATCAATAACTGACATCCCCCTTCCACATCATGGCCGAGAGTATGAAATCAATCCAAAATTCGCTCAATCTGCCCCCCGAGATCGAGGAACAGCTTAAGCAAGCCCTGACGCATCTACACTTCAAACGCGGTGAACGTATCACGTCACTCAGCGAGATGCGTGACAACCTCTTCTACATCACACAGGGTTCGGCACGACTGTTCTACATCCTTTCCGGTAAGGAACATACCTTCTCGTTCGCCCTCGAAGACGAAGTGCTGCTGATGTCACATGTACTTCTGTACTCTCCCGACGTCGTGGTCACCGTAGAATTCCTTGAGCCTACCGACGTGATACTCATACAGCAGGCCACGCTGCACAACACCATGCGCGCCGTCAGCAATCCAGCCCTTCTCACCTCACTACATCAGGCCTTTGCAACCGGTCTGCTACGTTACTGCCAGTTCCTTGAAGAGCGCCTTATGATGCTTCAGAACACGTCGGCCACCGAGCGCTATGCCTGGATGTGCCGCCGCTATCCACGTATCGTCGAGCGCGCCACCGTTACTCAGGTAGCTTCATTCCTCGGTCTCACCCGCGAGACCCTCTATCGTATCCGTTCCCAAAAATACACTGCCGGAAAATGAATACTCAGTTGACTACTCAATCTACCACCGATACATCCTCCGACGCACAACAAGGCAAGCTCACCCAACTGGCTACCGGAAAACTCGGTCGTCTGCTCTGGCAATACAGTCTCCCCGCCGTGGTAGGCATGCTCGTGATGTCGCTCTACAATGTCATTGACCGTATCTTCATCGGTCAAGGGGTAGGTACCGCCGCCATTGCGGGCCTCGCCATCACATTCCCCGTCATGAACGTAGCATCAGCCTTGGGAGTACTCATCGGCGCCGGTTCATCGGCACGGGTATCAATCATGCTTGGCGCGCGGAATCAGCGTGGAGCCGAAACCGTGCTCGGCAATGCCCTGAGCCTCACCCTTATAATCGGCATCATATACCTTACCATCTTCACCATCTTTCTTGACGATATTCTCGGAGCTTTCGGAGCCAGCCCCACCTCACTGCCCTATGCCCGCGACTATCTGCTCTACCTGATGCCCGGTATGCTCATTATCAACATTACCTATAACTTCAACAGCATCATGCGCTCCTCGGGCTATCCTATCAAGGCCATGATAGCTATGTTTATAGGTGCGGGCGCGAACCTTGTACTTGATCCGTTGTTTATCTTCGTGTTCGATTTGGGCATCCGTGGTGCAGCCATCGCTACAGATATCGGCATGGCCATAACCATGATTTTCGTGCTGTCACACTTCCTGAGGAGTGATACCACTCTGAGATTCCGCCGCGGAACCTTCCGTCTTCGCTGGAGCATCGTGCTCGGCATCATAGGCATAGGTGCGGCGCCGTCATTGGTAAATCTCGCCGGAAGCTTCATCAATGTCATCATCAACAAGAGTCTGCTCTTCTACGGAGGTGACCATGCCGTGGCGGCAGCAGGAATCACCACCACCTACACCTCTCTGTTGGTAATGGTAGTGGTTGGTATCTGTCAGGGTATGCAACCGATAGTGGGCTACAACTATGGTGCCGGACGGCTTGACCGTCTGAAACGTACCTTCTGGTTAGCCACATTCGCAGGAAGTGTGGTGTGCACGCTCGGAGGAGTCTTCGGACTCGTTTGCCCACGGCTGATAGCCCGTGCGTTCACAGTGGATCCGGGTCTGCTCGGCGCCACGACCCACGCCTTCTCCCTCATGCTGTGGGCCTTCTGGATGGTAGGATTTCAGGTCGTAGCCACCACCTTCTTCCAGTCAATCGGCAAGGTGGGCAAGTCCATCTTCCTCAGCCTGACGCGTCAGGTCATATTCATTATTCCGCTACTGATGACGCTTCCGCGCATATGGCAGCTTGACGGTATCTGGCTGTCGTTCCCCATCAGTGACGTAGGTGCCACCATCGTTACCGCCGGCATGATTATGTGGCAGTTCCGTCATCTTGACCATGCGTGAAGGCTCTTCCTAAGATTTTCAGGCTCATGGCGGAATAATAATAAAATAAATTTGTACGACACGATTATTTCAATTATATTCGTGGCTGAATCTATACCAAGCGGTGTCTGAGCCGTCAGACACCACGAATCCCGCATAACCTAACAAAAAATATATAAAAACTAAATATACAAAACTACCATGAGTTATCTGAAATTTGATAAAAACCTCATGATTAACCTTGAGCAGAGCCTCCCTAAAGAGGTGCTCAGGACCAATCAGGCCGGCGCTTATCATTGTACGACAGTGGTGGACTGCAACACACGAAAGCAGCACGGGCTTCTGGTTATCCCCATCCCCGAGATGGACAACACCTCCCATGTTCTTCTGTCATCGCTTGACGTCACCGTTATACAGCACGGCGCTCCCTTCAACCTCGGACTCCACAGATATCGCGGAGGAGTCTTCAACCCCAATGGCCATAAATACATCAGGGAATACGACTGCGAGAACGTGCCCCGCACCACATATCGCGTAGGAGGTGTGATTCTCACCAAAGAGAAAATATTCATCTCCCACGAAAACCGTCTGCTCATACGCTACACCCTCGTCGAAGCTCACTCCGACACCACGCTTCGCTTCCGCCCTATTCTGGCCTTCCGCGAAGCCAACGCGCTGTGTGTGGCCAATGACAACCTTAACGGCGATTGTCCGGAGACCGCAAACGGCGTGAGCTGCTGCCTCTACCCCGGCTATCCCCGCCTGTACATGCAGTTTACCGAGAAACCTCAGTGGGTCTACGATCCTCACTGGTACAACGGATTCGAGTATGTCAAGGATATGGAGCGCGGAGTGCCCTATACCGAGGACCTTTGGGTACCCGGCTACTTCGATGTGCCTATCAAGAAGGGCGAATCCATCATCTTCTCCGCCGGCACCACCGAGGTTGACCCCGCCAAGCTCGTAAAACTCTATGAGAACGAGATTGCATCGCGTACCAACCGCAGCTCATTCTTCAACTGCCTGAAGAACGCCGCCAAGCAGTGCTACCTCAAGGAGCCCGAAGGCATGTACCTCATATCAGGTTATCCCTGGGGTAAAATCCTTGCCCGCAACACCTTCATGGCCCTCCCCGGCGCTACCATTGCCATCAATCACCGCGCCGACTACGAGGCCATCATGGATACCGCCTCCAAGGCTCTGCGCACATTCATGCAGACCGGCGCTAACGACAAGCGAATCGGCGGCATAGACCTGCCTGACATCCCCCTGTGGTGTCTCTGGGCACTCCAGCAGTATGCCAAGGCTTACGGAACCGACGACACCATGAGCCGTTACGGCGCACTCATACGTGAGATACTTGACTATATCGCCGACAACCGCCACCCCAACCTCCGCGTAGAGGACAACGGCATGGTATATACCATCGGCACCAACACCCCCGTATCATGGATGAACGCCACACTCCACGGACGTCCCTTAGTGCCCCGCACAGGCTATCTTGTGGAATTCAACGCCCTGTGGTACAACGCCCTCATGTGGGCCTCATCGCTCACCGAGAACATCAGCGAGATGTCGTCAAGCCGTCAGCGCTGGACCGCCGCCGCCGAGAAGATGAAGCAGCCCTTCATCGACACCTTCCTCAACGACTACGGATATCTCTACGACTATGTCAACGGCACATACGCCGATCCCTCGGTACGTCCCAACATGGCTGTAGCTATCGGACTTGACTACTCACCCCTTGACCGTCGCCAGCGCAAGAGAGTGCTCGATATAGTCACCCGCGAGCTCCTCACCCCCAAGGGCCTCCGCACCCTCTCGCCCAAGAGCTTCG
>CAZNBC010000055.1:0-8141 GCA_964571125.1 uncultured Bacteroides sp. | reverse complement strand
AACTCGACACATACGAAGAGCGACAGGAGTTCCTCAACGAAATAGGCCTCGAAGAGTCAGGCGAAGCACGCCTCATACGCGCCGCCTACTCCCTTCTTGACCTCCAGACCTACTTCACCGCCGGCCCCGATGAAGTCAGGGCATGGACCTTCATGCGCGGCAGCAAGGCTCCGAAATGTGCGGGAATCATACACACCGACTTCGAGAAAGGATTTATCCGCGCCGAAGTCATAAAATATGACGACTACGTCACCCTCGGAAGCGAAGCAGCCGTAAAGACCGCCGGCAAAATGAGCGTGGAAGGCAAGGAATATGTGGTGCAGGACGGTGACATCATGCACTTCCTCTTCAACGTCTGACCCTCGCCACACTACTCTCCCATTCTCCCTATCGTACACACTCCCGACATCGCCATAAAACGTAAAGCGATATAACCTATCCGGGAACTATGTCACGCCACTTATTGACATAGTTCCCGTTATTTTTTTCCAAAAACACGACGGTTTATCACCATTTCATTTTGTAGATATATTCTAATATAGTAATTTAGCAAACTATATCACATTCCCTGATTTTTCAGGAAGGACATTAGGATGTCCGACACCATCATTATTTACAGGACACGAATTATACACTTGTTTACATGAAACGTACTTTACTCTCATTTGCCCTTGCACTCGCCGCTCTCACCGGATTTTGTGCAGCCTCACATCCGGCTCTGGTAGCCCCGAAGCCCACAGGCACCTCAACCTTGAATGTTGACCTTAAAGCGACTACCACACTCGAGATGACCAAAGCGGTAGTTGGTATTTATGATGCGACCTCCGCCACTCCCAACTACTACATTCTCCTGTCAAACGACCAGTCTGCCGAATACAACTCACAGATGGGCACCATCTCGATGAGCACCGGTTTTCTGCTTGCCCTTGACCTCTACAACTACGTGACTGACCCCATCGAATTGCCGGCAGAAAACTATCTGGAAAACTCCGATGAGAATTCTACCGCTCCCGGCACATATTTCACCGGATATACCGGCCTCGCCTACTATGAAAACGGCAAGGAAATGGCCGTAGCTCCGGTATTCGACACGCTCGAAATCACCCGCGAAGGTTCGATATACGACATCACCGCCAAGGTAAAAGACGGCAACAACGTAATAACCGTGCATTACAAGGGACGCATCACCATGCGTAACGCCAACGAGAAGGCAAGCCCCTACACCATGCTTTCAAAAGACCTTACCGACCTGCAGCTCAACAACGGCGGTATCGCATTCTATCAGGGTGTTACCGACTATTCACGCAACGGTGTCACACAGCTCAACGTTTACTCCAATAAGTTTAACGAATCAGGAGGCATGAGCGAAAACGGCTATATGCTCGTAATGATGCTCGCCCACAAGCCCATCACCAAGCGTGCCAATCTGCAGATTTTCCCCGGTGAATACACCAACGCCACCAACTTCGCACGCGACACATGGTATCCCTGCCGCGAAATCGACTACGTATTCGGCACCGATGTCTACACCCTCCCCTTCGGTTCATACATCGTGCAGCGTATCGGCAACGAAACCGTTTACGGTTACCTCAAGACCGGTAAATTCGTACTTAAGGACAATGGCGACGGCACCTACTCGGGAACACTTGACGCGGAAACCAACCTCGGATTCCATGTAACCGCGACCTTCAGCGGTCAGTTCACCCTTGATGACAGCAACGCCACATACGTCGCTTCCGTATCAAACCTCACCGATGACGTAGAACTTGACTTCTCGAAGATTGAGACAGGACGCGCCTACCACACCGGTCTTACCGGCGGATGCCGCACATTTATCTTTGACCTCGGTTCACCCAGCGGCAAGGACCCCGGCATCAACGAGGGTGGCGACCTTTTCCGCATGGAATTCCTTGCTCCTCAGAGTCATTCCATACTCCAGCCCGGCATCTATACCGTAGTTGAGCGCCGTTGGAACTCCGATGAGCTCCGCGCAGGTGGCACCTACGAGCCCTTCAGTCTCAACAAGGGATACTTCTCCGAAGGTGGCAACGATACCGGCACACGCTACGCCCACTTCCGCGAAGGCAGCTGGTGTGTATATGATCTCCACGGTCCTGCTGAAGAGGGTAAGGTGACCGTATCTACCGACGACTACAAGAACTACCACTTTGACATCGACATCTACGATGACGCAGGATTCCGTATCTACGGTACATATGACGGCCCCGTGGAAATGTTATACGACGTTGAGGACCTCAGAGCGGATATTACAACCGTAACTGACGACAACGTCAGCATCATCACCGAAGGACGTAACATTCTGGTGCTCAACGCCGGCGATGCTCCCCTCGCGCTCTACACCACCACCGGCCAACTCGTAGCCACAGGCTCTGCATCACAGGCCCTTGACGCCTCAGCTCTTCCCGCCGGCATCTATCTGCTTAAAGTCAATAATTCAACCATCAAAATAGCACTTCGATGAAACTCTACAAATCACTGTTCCTCGGTGTCGCCGCACTGGCTATGGCCACTTCGGCGTATGCCAACGACAACCGTATCATCATACAGAGAACCGACGGCACCAATATCGAATACGGAACCACTGAAATACAGAAGATAGATTTCGGAGCGTTTGATGAGAAATCTCCCGTACTGATTTACCACACCGACGGTCTTATCTCCCGCATCGCCGAACTTCCGAAGCTTTTCATGGCTACCCCCAGTGAAGCCGGTAAAAGCGCAGGATTCGCCTTCGGCACGGCTGTCGCTCCCGATTCCTTGGAAAATCTCTGGGAAGGCAAATATGCTTTCGGTCTTCAGCTCTCCAACTCTGTCCTCTATGCCGAGAATGTCAATCTTGTAAACAATACCTCGGCACTGCTGACTCGCTATACCTACGAGGAGGGCAAACTCGTCGAAACATCATCAGACATCACAAGCGGTACGGTCACCACCTCCGTAAACACCAAGAACCGTAAAGTGACCGTAATCATCGACGCGACCTTCGAAGATGGCATGCGACTCGTGACAAACATTGAGAAACGTCCTACCGAGGTTGAATCGATAGATCTTCTCACGCCCCCCGAAGTATTTACCAACGAATTGGTATACTTCAATGCGGATGGTGAACAGTCCATTCAGGCCAACATCACTTCGGCAACACGCTCTACCTACCGCACTCTTATACAGTTTACCTTCAAGACCGAAGGTGACTACTATTCGCCTACCGTACAGATTGCCGAATCGCTCATCGGCGAGCCCTTCTTCTTCAACGAAGCCCCCGAAAACTCCATCAACTTCCGCTTTGACAACATACAGGTATCAGGCCCCAACAATGAGATGCGCCCCCAGGCTCTTCAGGCCCAGGGACTTGTCAAGGACAACGGCGACGGCACATGGACATTTGAATTTGATGTCACCAATAAATATAAGGTTGACTACGGCTGGGGTAACCCCACTGAAGGCGGCACACCCGAGCGCGTAGTTCTATATTATACAGGCCCTGTCACACAATGAACTTCATAAAATCCATCTTAAAGAAACAAAACGTAATCCTGTCCGCCGCCTTAATCGCAGCGGCGGGATTACCCGTTTTTGCCAACGACCTGTCACCCCGTACCGAGCTTCTCGTATATCGTGACAGTTTACAGCGTATCAATGCCCCCAAACTTGCCCCGGGAGCCGATGCGACTCCAACTACCGTCAATACATATATCACGGTCGAATCCTCACACTTTGACACGGCTGTAGCCGAACTTGAAGCTCTCGGAGTGAAGATACGTCGTACCTACACTTCCGATGACAACTCCGTGATCATCACCGCCATAATTCCGGTTGATCTCCTCCGTAGCGCCGCTGAGGTCGAGGGTGTCACCTACATCTCTGCGGGACGCGATGTAAAGCTACTCAACGATTACAGTCGAAAAGATGCGGGTACAAATGTCATTCTCGAAGGAACTTCTCCCGATATACCACGTCCCTACACCGGCAAAGGTGTGATCCTGGGGCTGATTGACACCGGTGTGGAGTATGCTCATCCTGCATTCTTCACCCCTGACGGCAAGGAACTTCGCATCAAGGCTGTGTGGGACCAGAACAGCGACCGTGCAGCCGCTCCCGAGGGATATGGCTATGGCTCAGAGTTTACCACTCCCGAGGCCATCATGTCACGATACTACGACTCTCCCTCCGAGTTCCACGGTTCACACACTATGGGCATTGCCGCCGGCTCCGACATGTCAAGCAAGTATTACGGTGTGGCTCCCGATACCGAAATCGTATTTGTCAGCATGGGTCCAGACGACACCAACATCACCGACGGCATATCCTACATATTCGACTATGCCGACCGTGAGAATAAGCCATGCGTAATCAATATGAGCCTCGGCTCCCATATTGGCCCCCATGACGGCACATCAGCCACCGACCGTATTATTGACAGCATGACCGGGCCCGGACGAATCATCGTGGGTGCCTGCGGTAACGAGGGCATGTATAAGATTCACTGTTCCAAGACTCTGTCTGAAGGTGACACTCAGATGAAGACGATGCTGAGCTTCAACGAAGACATGTCGCATAAGATACACAAGCTTGACATCTGGAATTCAAACGAAAGCCCTATCACCGTCAAGATGTGTGTTGTCAATTCGCTCAAAGGTCAGATACTCTTCACCTCCGACACCTACGACCCCGCCAAGGATAAGGTCATGTACCGTTACTTCGAGATGGCCGAGACGGGTGTTGATGCTGAATTCATCTTCGCCGGTGAGATTCATCCTGACGACAACCGCTACCACATCGACGTGACATGCGAAGTTGCCGGACTCGGTGAAGGACGACGCCTCGGTATCATCATCGAAGGTGAGGCAGGCTCCACAATCCACATGTGGAACTACTCCAACCACGAATTCAGCTCCTATGGACGTAGCGGATGGACCGATGGCGACAACTCCTACACCGTAGGTGAGATCGGAGGCACTGCAAAGACCATCATCACCGTAGGCTCCTATGACGGCCGTATCACCGTGCCTTTCATCATGGGACAGTCCATGAGCATGAACAGCGTACCAGGCTATCACCACCTTGATGTGTCGACGTTCTCCAGCCGTGGGCCTACGGTTGACGGACGTACCGTGCCTCATATCCTTGCTTCGGGCTTCCCCGTAATCTCGGCCGCCAACAAGTATGCGCTTGAAGTTATGGGCCTGCAGCTCGGCACCGATACCAACGCCAAGACCACTACCGACCGCGGTACATTCTACTACATGTACAACATGGGCACCTCCATGGCTGCTCCCTTCGTTGCCGGCACAGTGGCCCTGATGCTTGAGGCCGAACCGACTCTTGATCCGGCGAGAGCCCGCGATATCATTACCTCTACGGCAATCACCACCTCAATTACGGCTTCCCTCCCTGACAACTCTTACGGTAGCGGACGTATCAACACCTACGGTGCTATCAAGAAGCTGCTAAACAGCGCCTCAAGCGATGAAGTATTTGCTGCGCAGACCGAATGTCACGTATGGTACGAGCCTGAGAGCGGAAACATCCTCGTGGCTCTTCCCGGCTATGACGGTCAGGCACAGCTCACCCTTACCGACATTCGAGGCATCAACGTTTACTCTACCGCCGTCGATGGTTCCCTCGCCACTGTAAACGCCTCCGGATTACACCTGTCGAAGGGCATCTACATCGCAACAGTCACCTACGGCGACAACCGCCACACCGCGAAAATCGCACTCTAATCCCCGACATCCCACAAAACCCTCCAATAACAGTGGCCGGCTTCCGCGATGCATCCGCATCACCGAAGCCGGCCACTTTCATAGTATAGAATGCTATAAACCTACTTAATCAAGACTTTGTCAACTTTTGTACCTTGACGCCTAATATAGATACCTGGCAATAGTATTGAAGTATCATCGCCAACTTTTAGACCGTTAAGATTAAAATACTGAATATCGCTACTTTCATTATTGATAGTTTTGTCTATACCTACTAAGTCTGATCGCATAACCGTGAACCAAATTGAATTAAAGCTATTAAAGCTATCACCACTATAAAGATCACGTATTTCAATATCTATTGGCCCACCAGGCCAGCATAGAGGCAATTTAAAATAATATCCATTTGAAGAAGAAACCAAACGACAAATATATATGAAACCTTTGGAATCATCTTTATCTAAAAAACCTTCTTCATATACATTCGAATCAACTTCGCTGAAAAGATTCGTTATACTATTACCTTTCTTATGACGCAGAAAAAAACTGTGATTAGGAGACTTATCAAAAATTACAGTCCCATGATAATTTCCCTCTCTATTTTTATATAAGCGATAACTCATATCTCTCATTTCCCAGTCATTCAATGAACCAACCACGTATAGGAAATCGGATTCTATCGGGTCTCCATTTTCATCTACCTCAACTATGTTCTTGAAGTCCATCCATGGGCTAGTTTCCTTATACAGTTCAATCGTATATTCAGGAATATAAAGTGTTCCTTCTTCATAAATATTTGAATCAAAAATTGAGGCACCACATATGATATCCTCGGGATACGTTGTCTTGCAATATATTTCTTTCAAATTCGAACACCCAAGAAATGCTATTTCACCTATTTCATCAACCGAACTAGGTATAATAATTGAGGATAGACTTCTACAACCTTGAAATGAAGAATAGCCAATTGATTTAACCGAATTAGGGATTATCAACTCTGGCAATTCGTTACATCCAAGAAATGCTTTACTTTCAATAGTTTCCAATGTGTTGGGTAATTGAACTGATTTAAGATTCATGCACTTATAAAAGGCCATATTTGATATTTTCTTAACACCATCTTCAATTATTACACTTTCTAATTCTTTTGATTCACTCATTAATTCTGGTGGAACAACATCAATCTTATTAGAAAGAGTTAAGTGTTTCACCGATGGAAAATGTTTCCCTCTGTGTCCAACTTCAAGATTACGCCTTATGTATAAATTACCAATCGTTGTACCATTGAATATCGGGTAAAGATTAGAACCTTCATATTGGAAAACCAAAGGAGAATCGCCTGCTTCAATGATAAAATCAGAAAAATTACAACCATAAAAAACATACTCTTTTAAAGACCTTACAGAACCTGGAATAGACATGTGAGATAGGCTACTACAACCTAAAAATGCATATACACCTATATCAGTTATACTTGTTGGGATCTGAATTGAAATTAGTTCTGAACATTCAATAAACGCTTTTTTATCAATGGATGTCACTGGCTTACCCTGATACATTGGCGGGATTTCAACATTCCCTTTAACAGCTCCATAGTTCAACGCCCCAACACTATAGCTTTGTTCATCAGCGTTAAAAGTGAACTTTAATTGACTATTGGATGAATTGGTTACGTTTATAACACATTCCGAATAATTGCCATTATCCAACTCAACTCTAATAACTGATGTTCCTTCACTTATGGCATGAACATTAATGGTATAGGAATTCTTTTTTAAAACAACGCAAACATTTACATTACTTGAGGACCAGTTATAAGAACCAGTATATGAGCTACCATTTACCGTAGCAGAAAGTGTTGCCCATTCATCAATACTCAAATCCAATTTACTTGAGTTAAGGACAACAGTAGAACTATTTCCACTACCTCCACTTTCTCTAATGATAATTTCCCAGTCCTGATACCCTGTACGTTGGTATTCATATCTCCCTGTTGTTGGATCAAGTTCTCTATAATAATAAGTGCAATGCACGATACAACGTTTGGCTGCAGATCGAGGGCTAAGGGCTTTTACTGTCACCATCGTAGAGGTTGAGCCAGGATTTGTGACAAACTCCACAGCTTCATGGTCGCTAATAGTCCACTGTGTACCCACAATATATGGAGGAGCATTAAAGCTCAGTGTACGAGTATCTCCCACATTCATGTAGACTATCTCAGTACCTGCAATAGCGTAAAGCGCACATAAGAGTGGTAAACAGAATAGCACAAGTAGTCTTTTCATAATATTATTAAGCCTCGGTCATCCTCTCGTTAGCATAAGATTGGTTAAAATGAAAAAGCGTAGGAATCTGTATCTGTTACCGTCCTACTATCAGAGGCTTCTCGCATTGCCCTATTCATGTCGGACGGCAACG
>CAZNBC010000054.1:0-8168 GCA_964571125.1 uncultured Bacteroides sp. | reverse complement strand
GGGAAAACGATACTCTACGTTGGCCTCGAACTTAAATGTACCTGTCTGGTCAAAGTATCCGTTGATGAGGTCTTTGGGCGGACGGTATGAGCCGGGACCGAGCGAGCGCACGGTGAAGGCGCGCACGGAGTTGGCACCGCCGCAGTAGAACTGTTCGCTATACGGCACCTCGGAGGAGTTTCCATAGGCATGGGCTGCACCTACGGCTACGCGGTTGACCAACCAGTGGTCGCCAAACAGACGGCGTCCGTAGACGAGCTGCATAGTGCCCTTGACAAACTGTGAGAGAGGGATGCCAAGCAATTTCTTCTCACCGTCAATGCCGAAGGCTTTCCAAACGGCCCAGCAGAGGTTGCCCGCCTCCATGGCGGTAAACTGCCAGCTGATGGAGTTGCCGTTGTCAAAAGTGCGGTCGTAGTTGAATGAGTAGTTGATCTGAGGTATAAACTGCGACCTGAAGCTAAGTGCTATTGCCGGATTGGCTCCCATTATGGAGTCGAATTCGGCTGTGGTGTGCTGCAGCTGGGTATAGGTGAGCTTGAAGGGAGTGAGGGTATTCGTTACATATTTATTCACGCGCCAGTCGTAGGCAAACGAGCCGTTGAGCTGTGCCATACGGAAGTAGTGCGGACGATTGAGCACGTCGGCATTAAGTGTGAGGCGTGTCCAGTTGAGTTCGCGTCTCGAGCGGGGAATGAATCCCGGAGCTAACAATCGCGGAAACGACAGTGAGGCGCTGAGTCCTATTTCGTAGGAGTTGAACACAGAGCGACGGTTGTGGCCCGTCTGCCATTCGTATGACCCAGTGAGGTTTACAGCCAGCTGCTCGCCACCTCCGAATATGTTCTTATTCGTGACGCCAAACACCAGTCCCGGGCCGAGATAGGAGTTGGATTTCGATGACGCATTGACCTGCAGGGATGCCTCGAGAGGCTTATCGAACACGCAGGTGATATCAACATTCAGCAAGTCGCGCTCGGCCGACGTAGTGTCAGGATATACATTTATGTCTATGCCGTTGAATATGCCCAGTCGTGACAGTCGGCTCTGGGTAGTGTTCATATTGCGCACCGAGAATGTCTTACCCTCGCGGAAAGCGATGCAGGAGGGGATGAGGCTCTCACGCAGATGCGAGGGCTGCATCTGAATTACGGTGCCGCGCGAAGTGAAGAATGTGTCGGGGGTACCTGTGCCGTCGTTGCGATACACCGTAGTGGTAATCTTACCCGTGCGGTATCTCCGTCGGGCAATCTCCGGAGTGTTGGCAACGACAGTCATTCTCAGCGCTATCTCGTGGGGAGTTATGGTGGAGTCTGCCAGATATTCTATGTAGGTTGGTTGGAAGAAATAGTAGCCGCGGTTGCGGAGCACGTTGGTGATACGCACACGCTCCTCGCTGAGCGAGTCGGTGGAATAGCGGCTGCCGGCACGCAGATATTTGCCCGACATGGCTATGGAGTCTATCAGGTGGTAGAGGTGGCATGTATCAGGCAGCATTTCCACTCCGCTCAGGCGATAGACCGGGCCGGGATTGACGGTGTAGAGTATCGACGCCTTACGACGGTTCTTCTTACTTACGAGTTCGTATGAGCTCGTGCCGCGGAAATAGCCGTTGTTGTCAAGAATCTGCTCTATCATCTGCGTGCGCACTTCGGGACGCACATCGCTTACCAGCACGGGTTCCGCGACGAGTTTCTCGTATATCCAGTGCTTGAAGCCGCTCGGTGGATTGGGCCAGTTGTTGTAGACCCACAGTCCAAGCGGGAAGGGATATCTGACAGAACTGGAGCCAAACAGCGAGTTGTTGGGCTTCACGTTCACGGCTTCCTGTATATCGCTGCTCACACCCTCAGCCAGGCGGGTATCTTTGGCCATCTGATAGTCCACTTTCTTTACTCCGGTGTAAAGAATCTCTCCTTCGGGGAGACGTCGGGTAGTAGAGCATCCTGCCATGACGATGAGCATGGCTGTCAGCAGTGCGGCGGGGAGTATGCGGGTTATGCGGAGTGTCATATTCGTCTTAGTTAGCGGGGGTCACATTACGATTGCGTATGCGGTGCCAGATGTCACGGAGCGAGCCGAGTTTACGCTGATATACGAAGCCCACGCCGGTCTGTGTCACTTCTCCTTCGAGTATGCTTTCAAAGCCTGTGTGGCGGAACACCTTGATATACATCGTGCCCGTGGGATTGAGCACATACTCTATGGATACGTCGTTGATCAGATTCTGTGACAGGTTGCGGTTGTCGTCATCCTCGGTGTTGTAGTTACCGCCCACGATAATCTTCACGCGGTCATTGAAGAGGTTTTTAGACACGCGGTAGGAGTATGAGGTGGCGGTGGATGTGACTCCGTTGGTTGTCTGGTCATACTGATTGACTCCCAATGATATGTCTACAGCCTTAACCGAATTGGCGAGCCAGTTGTTGACCCTTGTCTCAAGGAAGGAGTAGATAGGATTGCCGAGCTTCGCGGTAGCGCTTGTGCCCGGGCCTGAATACTCGCGGTAGAGGAGCATATTCATGGCGGCGTTGGCACGTTGGTCGGGGCTCATGCCGCTGAGCTCGTTCTGCACGGTTAGGTCCTCGGGAGCAGCCATGTCAAAGGCGATGTGCATGTTCGACAGAGTATTGGTAACCGAAATCGACACATCGAAGTCGACCAGTCGGGAGTTTTGTCCCTCCTGTGTCACATTCGCCTTCACGGGGTCTACGGCGGTTACATTGAGCGTGGGGTTCATGATGTCACCGTTGAAAGCCACATAGCTGCCTTCGGTGAAGTTGAACGCCAGTTCACTGATGACACCCATCAGCGGGGGAGTGTAGTGCACGAAGCCCTTGTTGATGGTGAATCGGCCGGTGAGACGTCCGTCGGTGCTCATAGGTGTGAGTGAATAGGTGAGGTTACCGTAGCCGTTTATCTGCGCCTTGTTATTGCTGCCAGGGAGTTCTACATTGATGGTGGAGCCCTCCGACACTATGAGGTTGGCGTCAAGCATCATGGCCAGTTGTGACTCCGCGGTCACACTGTCGAGCTTGACGTAGCCCAGAGAATCGTTGAATTGTACGAACTTCACCATATCCTCGCTGTTACGCGACGTAAGTGCTCCGCTCACGGTGGGCGCTACCACGTAGGTCACGTTGGTTCCGGGGAGCACGTTGACTTTGGCATCCACGGCCATGAACTGCATGTTGCCTCTTACTTTGGCATCGAGGTCAATGAATCCCTTGCCGTATAGTTCGGCCCCACGCGCACGGTTGCTGTTGACTATCTGCATATTGTGTGCGTTGAGGTCAAGCGCTATGGCGATGTTGCTGAGCGAACGTGCGTCAACCGTGCCGTTGATGGCGAGAGGATTCTCGTTACATCCCTTGATGGAGAAGTTCGAGAAGGTCACTATATTGCTGTCGACCGGTATCGGAGTCTCCGAGAATGTGTATGAGGTACCGAGCATACCTACTCTTACAGCCGTGGAGTCAAAGGAGATATTGCCGCAGAATATGGGGCGGGCAAGATCGCCGGTGATATCCATCTGTCCGTTAAGGGTACCCGACAGCTGGGCCATATCCTTGGGGAGGAACGGGTTGAGAACCTTAAGCGGGAACTGTATCATGGAGAAGTCAAGCAGGAAGGGCTCGCGGGCGGTAGAGTCGTTGAGCGCACCCTTGGCTGTGATGACCTTAATGGAGTCAATCAGCAGTGCGGCGTCGGCACGTAGCGCGCCTTTGGTGTCGGTGGTCAGGTCAAGACCGAGTCCGAAGGTGCCCACGCGCTCCTTGCCGTAAAAGAGTTCGTCAAGGTTCACGGTGCCGCGTCCGGTGAGGTCTTTATCGTTCCAGTTAAATTTCATGTCTGCCGAGAGTTCACCCTTTATCGGTGGAGCGAAAGGCGATATCGACAGCCAGTCGGCAAGTTGTACATTGGATATCTTCAGCGCTACCTCTTCCGGAGTACGTGCACCCATTCCGGATATGGCTGCGATGCTGTCGTTGACATTCAGGCTGTCAACGGGATGCTGAGTGGTGTAGAGATGCAGTGAGCTTGACGCTGATTCCATGAGAAGATTGGCGTCAAGATGACGTGTCATGAAATTATAGGTCACGAAGTTGTCGCGGTTTACCGTCCATGCCTTGTAGGCGATGGTGGGGTTGTAGGGCACGATTCTCACGGTCAGGGCACTGTCGGTCAGCGCGGCGTTCATACCGAGTGAGAACCCTGTCTTACCCTCGATATTATATTGTTTTACAAGGAACGAGAGCTTGTCATTGGCCAGGTAGCCAGAGAGGTTGACTTTGGCAAACTGGTCCATAGTGCCCGGGCGGTTGCCCATGTGCAGGCGGTACAGGAGGAACTTGCCGTGCTGCGATGCCGAGATATTTACAGTATCTACTCGGGTGTCGCCCGAGGAGATATTTACCACCTTGCCGTTTAGCGACATAAGGGAGTCGTTGTGGAATGTCAGGTCGGCACGTCGGAATGACATGGATGAGGCATTGAGAATCTGTCCCACCACATTGTTATTTCCGGCCGTCAGTTGGAAATCCATAGGGGGGAGCGCACGCTGTAGGCCTGCCATGTCGAAGTTGCGTCGGGTGATAAATCCATTGATCGTATCGCTGAGTGCACTCAGGCGTGCGGTCAGTGTGTCAAGCGGACAGAAGGCGTCTATAGCCGCGGAGAGGTCGCCGTTGACCAACGAGGCACGGACAGTACTGTCTGATTCTATTGTGGCAGAAACTGCCGGTGTGGCTATGCGCATGTCGCAGCTCTGCCACTTCAGGTCGGTTATATCGGCGGTAGCCTCTATCGCCATAGTCTTGGGCGACAGGAGTCCGCGCGACTGTATGTCAAGTGACCCGCGCATGGTGTCCGTGGCGAGTTTCATTGCCATGAGGTCAAGATTGCTGATTTTGCCGCGGAGGTCCCACATCACCGTGTCGGGTGACACGTCAGCGGTGAAGTCCATATTGAACCGTGCGTTGGCGTTCCGGCTTATCAGTTGTCCTGTGGCTGTGCCGTCGCTCAGTGTAGCGTCAAGCACCACATCTGTATAGGCCTGGTCCATGTATTCCACCTCTTTGAGGTCAATCTTGGCGTCAATGACCGACTTGGATGAGAGAAGGTCGTATCCTTGGCCTTTGATGTCGGCATAGGCTGTCACATGGCCTATTCCGAGTGAAGGCATGAAGCTGTTGACGGGGAAACGGTTGAGGTTGAGTTTGGCATTATATCCCTCGGAATTACCGTTCCAGCGCCCGCTGAAGGCTGCCCGACCGTCACCTGTCGTAAGGGTCAGATTGCCGTCGGCCAGATTGGGACGGTAGTTCACGCGTCCTTTGATGCGCATGGGGGGCAGATTGAGCGTACGTGCCAGTTCGGCCTCGAGCAGTGTGGGTTTTATGAAGTTGAGCGAGCCCACCGAGCCGTCAAGGTCAATGGCCCCACTGATTTTGTCGGGATTCATGGCATTGGCTACAGAGCCGTCGGCCTTGAGGCGGAGTATCGAACCCATATCGGCTCTGAGAGTGTCGATGAACAGTTCTCCGGCAGTGCCTTCGATGTCTGCCTTAACCACCAGCGGGGCGCTCCGAGGCACATTGCGCAGCATCGGTATCATGGTCGGCATGGCGAGTTCAACGTCGGATAGCGCCACCTCGGCACGTGCGTTCACTCCTATGGGGAGCGAGGGGTCGGTGGTGAGGTCGCCCATGCCCATGTGTGCGTCGAGCGTCAGTTGCGAAGCGAAAGTGTGGAGATAGAAGTCGCGGGCATACATCATGGCCGAGTCCATGGAGAATACGCCATGACCCATGAGTGTGAGTCCGCATCGTTCGGTAGCGCGTATCTCGCGTATGGGTACGGTGATGGATGTGGCGCGGTTGTAGAACGAGTCTACGGCCAAAGCCACGTTGGTCACCTCAATATAGTTCATGTCAAGCCCCGGCACGGGTACAGCTCCGCGCATCGCGTACAGACCGCGGTTGGCCTTCAGGCGCAGGGAGTCGGCGGTTATGGTCCACGGTGCGGATGAATCGACTTCCGTAGTGTCGGCACCGGTGGTAGTGGCATCTGCGGGATGTGAGGCGAGATATTCTGCCGAGGGAGTATAATAGGCCACATCCACGGAGTCAATGCTCAGGCATGAGGCGTTTATACGCTGCGAAGACATATCCATGAGCCCGCGGTCAAGCGTGGCCGAGCCGATATGGGTATACAGTGAGTCGATTACCGGCAGCATCTGCATCCGGTAAGTCACATCGTTGAGACGGAGTCTGTTGGCTGCGATATGCCACGGGGCAGCCGCGGTAGTGTCGGTAGGGGAGGGCGCTACGGAGTCAAGCATCAGCAGGGTCACGTTTGCGCCGTTGACTTCACCGTAGTCGAGGTCTATTGAGTTGGTGCTTAAGCGCAGGGCCACATCGTCAAATCGTGCGTCGGCGATACGTGCGCGCAGACATATCAGGGAGTCAGGCGTGCCCATGCTGTAAAAGGCGTCGCTAACATGAGCCTCGCCTACATCTACCGTGCCTTTCAGCAGCGGCAGGAGGCGCACCTTCACGCTGACGCTTCCGGCCGTGAGCATAGTGTCGCCCGTGGCCTCAATCACGCTTATGCCCTCGAGGCTTACACGCAACGGAAATTTCAGGCGCAGATAATCAACGCCTATCTTCATGCCTGTCGACTGATTGACCTTCTCGATGGCGAACTTACGGGCAAAATCCTGTACGGGGGGAATATACAGCGCTACCGGCACCAGCAGCACGACAATAATCAGCACCGCAATTATGCGGACCGTCCAGCGGAGTATATTACGTAGAATTTTGAGCACGTTAGTGACGAATGAGAAGTAAAAAATCTTGCAGCCCTGTTTTCAGTCAGGCAGTGGAACCGGTAGAGGAAATCAAAATTATCAAGTAAAAGTCATTTGGCAAAACTTTCGGGTTGATAAATCATCCGCCACCCGGCAGATGGAATAACCTCTATCTACCTTAACATCCACCTCCCGTCTACTGTTCACTCAAATTTTCAATACCATATTACACCGGCATTTAGTATCTTTGCATAGCATAATTGACAACCTGATACAATGACTTATACCCTCCATCCCCTCAGGTATTTCATCATGGCGCTATTGCTTGCCTCATTCGGTCTCAGTGCAGACGCGGCGGCGGATGCCATATCCGTTTCAGGCACATTGCCCGTGATGTATATCGAGACCGAGAACCATAAACCCATCACCTCCAAGGAGGTTTATCTCAACGCCACCTATCGCCTTGACCCGATGGGAGCCAGGGATGTTGAGGCTCTCGGCACCGAAGAAGCACCTCTGGAGATGCAGATACGCGGCCGCGGACATTCCTCATGGAATGGTGCCAAGAAGCCCTACAAAATCAAGCTCGCCAAGAAGACAGCACTTATAGGTATGCCCAAAAACAAGCACTGGGCGCTCCTGAAACCCTCGGAGAATACCGTGGCAGGGCTTCACTTGGGCAAGCTGATGGATATGGCGTGGACCCCCGACCTCCGTCCCGTCGAAGTTGTGCTCAATGGTGACTATATCGGCCTGTATTTCCTCACCGAGACCATACGCATTGACGAGAATCGCGTGAATATTTACGAGCAGCCCTACATGGAAACCGACCCTGAACTTATCTGCGGTGGATGGCTCGTGGAGGTTGACAACTATCGTGACGATTGCCAGATTACCATCCCTGAAAAAACCGGATGGAACCTTACCATACGCTATCATTCGCCCGAGAATCTATCAAGTCCTCAGCTGGTGTGGCTCACCAAGGAGTTCAAGGCCATGAATGCCGCGATATACTCCACCGACAAGACCTCCACCAAATGGGAGGACTATATTGATGTCGAAAGCATGGCCCGCTACTTTATAGTTCAGGAGGTGATGGACAATCCCGATGGCTTCCACGGCAGTTTTTATATGCATAAAGACCTTCCCGAAGATTCGAAATGGGTAGCCGGTCCGCTCTGGGATCTTGTGTGCTACAATCGCGAGAAGACCGATTACACCTTCCGCATGAAGGTACACTATACGTTCATACCACACTGGATAGGCGAGATCATCCAGTACCCGGCCTTCTGCCAATCTGTGGCTAAGGTATGGCAGGAGGTCTTTCCCGCAAGACTTGAGGAAATCTACGGATACC
>CAZNBC010000053.1:0-8180 GCA_964571125.1 uncultured Bacteroides sp. | reverse complement strand
CCTAACCGCGAGAGGGTGCTCGCCGGACTGCTTGCGCCGATAAGGGACAAGTACGACTATATACTCATAGACTGCAGCCCCTCGCTGGGACTGATAACGGTGAATGCCCTCACGGCTGCCGATTCAGTGATTATTCCCGTGCAGGCCGAGTATTTTGCCCTCGAAGGTATCAGCAAGCTCATCAACACTATACGCATCATAAAGCCCAAACTCAATCCCAAACTGGAGATAGAAGGCTTCCTGCTGACGATGTATGACGCGCGTCTGCGTCTTGCCAATCAGATTTACGAGGAGCTTAAGGGGCATTTCGCCGATATGGTGTTCAATACGGTCATTCCCCGCAATATACGTCTGAGTGAGGCGCCTTCACACGGCCTTCCCGCATTGCTCTATGATGCCGAGAGCCGTGGCGCCACCAGCCATATCAGCCTTGCACGTGAGATTCTGTCACGCCACAAGATACAGCCCCGTAAGTCTTGAGTGTGTTTCGCAAGACCTGACTCCCGTTACCTTACATATAAAACCACACATATATAGCTATGTCTATTCCTAAACGTCCCGCTCTGGGTCGCGGATTGGATTCGCTCATCTCTATGGATGACACTCCGGCCCGCGGCACATCGGCCATCAATGATATTCCTCTTGACCTCATAACCCCCAATCCCGACCAGCCACGCTCGCTTTTCGACGAGGAGGCTCTCGAGGAGTTGGCCGCATCAATCCGCGAGTTGGGCATCATACAGCCTATATCGTTACGTAATCTCCCTGACGGCACCTATCAGATAATTGCCGGAGAACGTCGTTACCGTGCGGCGCGTCTGGCAGGGCTTGACAAGGTGCCCGCCTATATACGCACAGCCAAGGAGAGCGAGTTGACCGAGATGGCCCTCATCGAGAATATTCAGCGCGAGGACCTCAACGCCATAGAGATAGCCCTGACTTTCCGTAAGCTCATTGACCAGTACAACCTTACTCAGGAGCGTCTGAGCGAGCGTATAGGCAAGAAGCGTGCCACGGTAGCCAACTTCCTGCGCTTATTGAAGCTCCCTGCCGAGGTGCAGCTCGGACTGCGCGATAAGCGCGTTGACATGGGCCATGCAAGGGCGCTCCTGACCTTAAGCGATCCCTCGTTGCAGCTTCAGCTCTACAACCGTATACTCAAGGAAGACCTCACGGTACGCCGCGTGGAGCAGATAGCGAAGGAGATGCAGGAGGGTGTCAGCACCGGTAAGGAAATACGTCCGCGTCAGACTGTTCCCAATCACGATTTCGACATCCTTCGTGAGCATCTTTCGCAGCGTTTCCGGACCAAAGTGCAGTTCTCATGTGACCGTTCGGGCAAAGGACGCATCACCTTCCCGTTCAAAAACGAGGATGAACTTGAGAAATTAATTACTATATTTGATGCTATAAACCATCAGGAAAGCTGAGAAAAGATAGGCTGTAGGAAGCTGCGTTGTCTGCAACTTCCAGGCAGTCAGTGAAATAAATGGTGCTATTGAAGTATTTGCAGACAGCCGTCAGAGATAGCCGTGTCCGCTCGGGCAGGGTTGTCCTCGTCGTAGTGTTTGCGCTGATAGCCACTTTTAACATTTTTTCTGCTACCCCCCGCAAGCCTGTACGTCCGGTACGTCCCGGAGCTACGGTGACGCTTCCCGATTCCATACCCCTGTCGCAACCTATACTCGGCGATGGCGAGGTAGTGGAGGATGCGTTCACCGTTACGCCCGACTCGCTTGACATCACTCCCGTAGACAGTTTCGCCATCGTACCCGGTGCATCCATGACTGCCGTCAGGGATTCGTTGGCCAAGCACGGTTTTGACGAAGATATAGAACTGCAGCGCTCGTTCAACCCCGACCCCATGCGGGCGGTGTGGCTGTCGGCGCTCTGTCCCGGCCTCGGGCAGATTTACAACCGCCGCTTCTGGAAACTACCCCTGGTTGTGGCCGGCTATCTCGGTCTGGCCTACGGCACGTCGTGGAACAACATGATGCTCACCGACTATACCAAGGCGTATGCCGATCTGCTGGACTCTGACCCGTCAACAAACAGCTACATGGACTTCTTTCCCCCGACAGTTTCGGAGGAGAGCCTCAATAAGCAGTGGCTCACCAATATCATGAAGTCACGCAAAAACTTCTACCGACGCAACCGCGACTTGTGTATCATAGGCATGATCGGAGTCTATTTCCTTGCCATGATTGATGCCTATGTGGATGCGTCGCTTTCGCACTTTGACATCTCTCCCGATCTGTCAATGGATATATCGCCCACCTTCATTCCCGATTGCCGGAGTATGCGGCCGGGTATAGGACTCGCGTGGGCCTTTACCTTCTGACCAACAGCTCTCTCCCCGATTCTTCCATAATATATTCTTCCTCACCATCCTTGCAATGACTTATCCGAACCCTCGCAAATTACTCCTGAGCATATCACTCGCCGCACTGTCAGTGACGGCGATGGCTGCACCTTCGATACTTGACATACGTCATTCGATATCCGATGACAATGTCGTGGCCCCCGAAAGTTTCGAGACCAAGACTCAGGACCTCAGACAGAACTTTTACCTCAAGAACTTTACCGTGGAGGCCGAGCAGGGTAATCCCGACCATACACGCGGTGATGCACAGGAGTATGAAGACCTCCTGAGCCGTCTGCCTGTGGAGATTGAGATGCCCTACAATTCTATCGTGGGCAACTACATAGATATGTATCTTGGTAAGCGCCGTGACCTCGTGGCCGATATGCTGGCGCTCCATAACTACTACGGACGTATCTTCATCGAGGAGCTTATCAAGGAGAAGCTGCCTCTGGAGTTGCAATATCTGCCTGTGATTGAGAGCGCCATCAACCCTACGGCAGTGTCGCGTGCCGGGGCTGCCGGACTGTGGCAGTTTATGCCCGCCACGGCTATGGGACTCGGGCTTGAGGTCAATTCGCTGGTCGATCAGCGCCGTGACCCACGTCTGGCTTCGCGCAATGCCGCACGTTACCTCAAGCAGCTCTACGACATATACAATGACTGGTCTTTGGCCATAGCTGCCTATAACTGCGGCCCCGGTAATGTCAACAAGGCCCTGCGTCGTGCCGGAGGCGGAAAGAAGGACTATTGGGAGATATACGAATACCTGTTGCCCGAGACACGCGGCTATGTGCCCGCTTTCATCGCGGCCAACTTCGTGATGAATTACTACAATAAGTATGGTATACGTCCCACACTTGTCAAGCAGCAGCTTGTGACCGATACGGTGTCGGTCAACACACGCGTGCATTTCAATCAGATAGCCGAGGTGCTCAACATCCCCGTCGAAGAGATACGCATGCTCAATCCGCAGTTTATCAAGGATGTGATACCCGGCGACAATCATCCCTACTCGCTCGTGCTTCCCTCGCAGCAGTGCCTCAGCTATATCATAAGTGAGAAGGCTATCCTCGGTCATGATAGCGACCTCTATGCGCGTCGCACAAATGTGCAGCCCGGTGAGGCGCTGATACAGGAGAGCGCCAATGCAGCGGTCAACGCCGAGATAGCTCAGGACGTGCCTGAGAAGAAAGTGAAGAAGACCCATGTTGTGGGTCGTGGAGAGAATCTGCGCGATATCGCCAAGAAATACGGAGTGAGTGCTACCGACATCAAGCGCTGGAATAATCTGCGTCGCGGCAAGGTCAAGGAGGGCGACCGGCTTATTGTCGAAGTGTTTGAGCGTGAACTTCCCGTAGCTGCTCCACAGCCGGTTGTAGAGCCGGTGGCTGCTACCGAAACACGCGAGTCACGTCCGCAGGCTGCTCCAGTGCAGACCTCCGTGGCCGCTGCAGAACCTCAGCGCGCTGCGAAGCCTGCACCGGCTCCTTCCAAGACGACTGCCTCCGCCACCAAGAAGGCCGACAAACCCGCGCAGCCTGCCAAGCCCGCTGCGCCCAAAACCGTAACGGTGAAGCGTGGCGACACCCTTGAGAAGATTGCCAAGGCCAACGGCACCACTGTGGCTGAACTCCGCAAGGCCAACGGTATGAAGGCCAATGATTCGCGCATCGACATCGGTCAGAAGATAAAACTCCCCGCTAAGGGCGCCACCTCATCCAAAGGAACATCAGCAAAAAAATCCACCTCCTCCAAGAAGAAGTCCACTTCCACCAAGAAGCGCCGATAAATACTATTATCCGCGGGTTATGCCCATTCGGGTTAACTCGCGGATATTCCTGAAAAATAAAAAAGCGCCTGTCACAGGCGCTTTTCTATGAGTTTCCAATAGGTAAAATTCTAAGGTAAAAAAGATTGTTTAGGTTTGCAGCACAAAGGTAGGCCCTTTAAATGGATAAATTGTCATTTGTTAATATGTTATACAACATGTATTTGACAAATGTCAATCTATCAACAACTTGCAACGCGATTAATTCTCTAATCCCCAGGGTTGTAGCCTAAATGAGAAATTCTCCCGCATAGCAGAATGTCAGTTTTGGCTCAGATGTGTCAGGACGGTCAAGGAGGTGTTCATCTCTCGTTTTACAACTCCGACAGGTGTGTCTGATGCTGAATCGGATAGAAAATTGAAGCAAAGTTTTGCTAAGTGAAAAAGTATGAGTAATTTTGCCCCGCGAAAAGTGGTGTGCGCACATGAACGACACGGTTTTCGGTCAGAGTGTGGCTATCTGCTGAGCGCTTTTAACGACAATAACAACCTAACTATAACAAAATGATTATCGTACAAGTAAAAGAAGGCGAAAACATCGAAAGAGCCCTCAAGAAGTTCAAGCGTAAATATGAAAAGACCGGTGTCGTGAAGGAACTCCGTGCCCGTCAGGCTTTTGAGAAACCTTCAGTGGCCAACCGCAAGAAGATGATGAAGGCTGTCTACGTGCAGCAGCTTCGTTCGGTTGAGGAATAATCCTTGCAAGGTATCGTTTCCCGATTTCGGGATTTGACCCGAACGATTCCATCGTAGAAGATGGCATCTATGCTCCCTGATTTTATTTGAACTTCGGTCTGCGGAGTCTCCTTTAAGAATAGACATAGACAGACCTATATCTCTCGGCATACACCTGACCGATGAACCGATTCCGTTCGGCTCATCGGTCAGGTGTTTTTTCATGTATTTTAAAGGTGGATTGGGAGTAAGGGAAGTGAGAATAAACACTTTGGCACTGAGGGTAGTTATAATGAGTAGGCGAGGTGATCCGCCAAAACATCACATCATGAGGGATATTCGATACATATTTCATCTTCATCTGCTGAGGCAGCGCATGCGGGCATGGCAAAAAGCTATTGTCAAGTTCAATATGCGCTTTTTCCCCGCCATGAAGCTCGTGCAGGGCATTATGGCTGCGGCTACGTTTGTCTCTGCGGTGGCGTTCCTTGTGCTTGTGCTGGTTTACTATGGGTTTGACCATACGCCGACTGATCTCGTCTGGCTGCACCGTGCCGTCAGGGGAGTGCAGGGGGTGTTTGTGGCAAATGTGCTCCTCTCAATCCTTACCCATAGCGGCAGAAAGAGCCGGAGCATGAAGGTGGAGAAGTGGGTGAGGATATGCGTCGAGGCGGCAGTGCTTCTCACGCTTCTGCCTGCTCTGTATCCCCGTCCGGAGCATCCGTGGTTGCCGTGGTTGGCGGCTGTTGTCTACAACCGCTGGCTTGTCTATGGGGTGTTGACGCTCTACTCCATGCTGTGCGTGAGCTACGGGGTGTCGCAACTTCTTGGCCGACGCACCAATCCCTCGCTGATGCTTTCGGGCAGTTTCCTGGTATTCATACTCATAGGGTCGCTGCTACTTATGCTTCCCAACTGCACGTATGGGTCAATTTCCTACATCGATGCACTGTTTGTGTCGACGAGTGCTGTGTGCATTACCGGACTGACTCCGGTGGATGTCGCCACCACCTTTACTCCTATGGGGCTGCTCGTGTTGGGCATACTCATTCAGATAGGGGCCTTGGGAGTGCTGACATTCACTTGCTTCTTCGCGCTGTTTTTTACCGGCAATACCTCCATATATAATCAGATGATGCTCAAGGACGTGGTTTATTCGCGCTCCATGAGCAATCTTATGCCTACGCTGCTCTATATCCTCGGTTTTACTCTCGTGGTGGAGGCGATTGGGGCGGTGGCCATATTCCTGTCCGTCCACGGTACTCTGGGAATGACGCTCAATGACGAGCTCCTCTTCGCGTCGTTCAACTCCGTGTCGGCCTTCTGCAATGCCGGATTCAGCAATCTCCCCGGAGGTATGTCAAGCCCGTGGCTGCTCCATCGCAATCAGTCGATATACTGGATAATAAGTCTGCTCGTCATCAGCGGCAGCATCGGATTCCCCCTGCTCGTCAATATCAAGGAAGCTCTTTTCAGTACCCTGCGGCGCCATTGGTGTCGTGGACGGAGGAAACATCCGGTCAACCGTATGGCCCATAAGTTCGACATGAACAGCAAGGTCGTAGTGATCACCTTTATGGCCCTCCTTGTCTTTGGAGCGGTGTTCATCTACTTCTGTGAGGGTAATAATACGCTGCGCGGTTTCACCCCTATGGAGAGGGTGACACAGAGCGTATTCAACTCCGTGGTGCCACGCAGTGCAGGTTTCGCCTCGGTGAATCCTGCCGGTTTTCTTGCCCCGACGCTCATTGTGGTGATGTTCCTCATGTGGGTGGGAGGTGCGTCGCAGTCCACCGGTGGCGGTGTCAAGGTCAACACCTTTGCTGCCGTGATGCTTAATCTCAGGGCCGTGATACGCGGGCGCAAGAGTGTGGTAGCCTTTCACCGCACCATCTCCCGCGGATCGATGCGCCGTGCCAATGCCGTGATCACCTACTCCATCATAGCCTATCTGTTTTATGCCGTCACCCTCCTGCTGCTTGAGCCGGGTTTGCCCGTGCGTGCGGTACTTTTCGAGAGCTTGTCGGCGCTCTTTACCGTGGGCTCTTCACTCTGTATCACCTCTTCGCTCAGCGGAGTCTCAAAACTGCTGTTGTGCACGGCCATGTTCATGGGGCGTGTCGGCGGTCTTTCGCTTCTCATCGGAGTTTCGGGACATGCCACTGACACTTCGGCACGCTACCCCGAAGACCACCTGATAATCAATTGATTTTAATACGAACTAAATATGCGTTATCTTATCATCGGACTCGGAATTTACGGCTCAAACCTCGCCATTGACCTGACAAACATGGGTCACGACGTCATAGGCGCCGACAAAAATCCATCGTTGGTCGAAGCCATAAAGGACAATATTTCCACGGCCTACATCATTGACTCCACCGACGAGGTGTCATTAGGTGTGCTTCCGCTTAAGAATGTTGACCTTGTCATCGTGGCTATCGGTGAGGACTTCGGAGCCAGTATCAAGACCGTAGCCCTGCTTAAGAAGCTTGGGGTGAAGCATATATTTGCCCGCGCCGTTGATGCCCTGCATGAATCGATTCTTGAAGGTTTCAACGTGGACCGTATACTCAACCCCGAGCAACGGGCTGCCTTTGACCTCGTAAATGAGATGAGCCTCGGATTCAATGTCGAGAGTCTTTCGGTCGATGACGATGTCAGCGTCATGAAGTTCAGGGTGCCGCAGGTGTTTGTCGGCATGCTCTATGGTCGCCTCGGCCTTGAACACGACTACGGACTGCGTCTGCTCGCGGCCGGCCGAGCGATGAAGAAAAACAATATACTCGGCATGACCCACGACGAGTACACCTTGATTGATTTCGAGGCCACGCCTGATGCTGTTGTCGAATCCGGCGACATACTCGTGTGCATGGGTACCAAGAAGGCTTTCCGGCAGATTTTCCATCGCCTCACAGCAAGTTTATGATGACGGCCTTGTTATGACGGTGTTTTGAGGAAATTGCACTACCTTTGCAGAAACATTCTTTCATCATTCACTACAATGGTAAAAATCGGTTCTGTAATGACCCCGCGTGGTGTCAAAGCACTGCTTTTAGGCAGCGGAGAGTTAGGTAAAGAGGTGGCTATCGAACTTCAGCGTTATGGCGTGGAGGTAATAGCCTGCGACCGTTATCCCAATGCTCCCGCCATGCAGATAGCTCATCGCAGCTACGTGTTCAATATGCTTGATGCCGCTGAGTTGCGCAGGGTGGTTGAGCTTGAAAAACCTGACCATATCATTCCCGAGGTGGAGGCAATAGCTACTCCCGCACTGGTTGAGCTGGAGAAGGAGGGCTACAATGTCACTCC
>CAZNBC010000052.1:0-8610 GCA_964571125.1 uncultured Bacteroides sp. | reverse complement strand
CAGTAGCACGGCTCGCTGACACAATCATCGGAGCCTGCGCTTCAACAATATTTCCGCCATTCAACCTCAGTTTTATCTTTCCAGTCTTCATGGTACAAAGCTAAGTACAACAGTAGGCAAAATTCAAGCACCCTAAAGTTAATTTAGTTGTCACATGTTTTTTTGACGCACGTTGTCGTTGTCCGAGACTTAAATCTTGCTATGTGCATCCGAGGGTATCTTCTTTTGCTATGATGCGAAGTCCGGTGAGCTTTTAGAACGACGAGGCTCCTTTGAGAACGGGCTTTTCACGGGAGGCTGCGACAAGCTGTTTTATCTCGTCTGTTGTCATATAGTTTTTTTTGACTTCCTCAAACTCTATTTCCTCAATGAAGTCATTCAGGTTCTCCTTCAAAAGTCGTTCCTCATATGCAACTTTCAGTAACGCTCGGAAAGTGGAGAAGTATCCTGCTACTGAGTTACGGCAGACGTTCACTTGCCGATGCAGAAGCGGGAGAAGATGGTGGAGAGGATGTCGGGAGTGGCGAGGGAGCCGGTGAGGGAGCCGAGGTGGTGGAGGGCTTCACGGAGGTCCTGGGCGATGAAGTCGCCGGAGAGTCCTGCCGATAGGCCTTGAATGACGGCATCAAGGGATCGGGAGGTGGCCTCTAAGGCCTGGAAGTGCCTGAGGTTAGTGAGAATGACGCTGTCCGTAGATAGGGCTTCCGAGAGACCGGAATGTGATACAAGTTCGCGGCGAAGCTCGTCAACACCGTCACCCACCTGCGCAGAAATAAACATAATTCTATTCCCAGTTGGAGAAGCAACAACGCCGTCACACATCTGAATTACACCGGTTTCATCACCAGGAGTGGGAACGGGGACAGATGGGGTGGTAGCACACTTATCAGAGGATACAGTGGTCAAGGAAGTCGTTAGACAGTTGGTAATCAGGAGCTGCTGTGCGGAGGAAAGTAGGTCTGATTTGTTGACTACTATCAGGAGGGTGGCGTCAGGGGATTGATGACGCTTAATGGCTGTGAGGAGGATAACCATAGCTGAGGTAGAAACCGAACCATCATTCAAGGTGGAAACCAGGGCGGGACCGTCGATGACCCAGAGGATTTCGCGGGCGGTGGAGAGGGCTTTGTAGGAGCGCTCGATGCCGAGGGCTTCGATGGGGTCGGTGGTTTCACGGAGGCCTGCCGTATCAATGAGGCGGAAGGGGATGCCCTCCAGTTCGATATTCTCTTCGATGGTGTCACGGGTGGTGCCGTGTATGTCGCTCACTATGGCCCTGTCGTGGCGGGCGAGTGCGTTCAGGAGGGTGGATTTTCCGGCATTGGTCTCTCCGACGAGGGCCACGGGCACTCCCTCGCGCAGGGCTTTGCCTGCGGCAAAGGTTGAGGCGAGGTTACGGGTGATGTCGCGGGTCTGCGTGGCCAGTTGGGTAAGGCGTTCGCGTGAGGCGAATTCGACATCCTCCTCCGAAAAATCGAGTTCGAGTTCCAGCAGTGCGGCCAGTTCCAGCAGGCGGTCGTGAAGCGACGTGAGTTGTGCCGACAGTCCTCCCCTCATCTGATTCACGGCCACACGATGGGCCGCTCGCGATGTGGAGGCTATGACGTCAGCCACACCCTCGGCCTCGGCGAGGTCCATCTTTCCCGACAGAAAGGCCCGTCGCGTAAACTCTCCCGGCTCGGCAAGGCGACACCCGTGCCCTATCAGCACGCGCACTACCTCTTGCTGCAGCCACCGCGAGCCGTGGACAGATAGCTCCACCACATCGTCGCCGGTGAAGCTGCCCGGAGCGCGAAACACCGTGGCCACACAATGGTCAAGCACCGAACCGTCGGCCGGGTCAATCAGTGTGCCCAAATGAGCCGTGTGGCTACCTGCGTCCGCCAACTTCCGCCCGCGCCACACCGAGTCAACAATGGCAATAGCTTTCGGGCCACTGACCCTTATCACGGCTATTCCACCCACTCCTGGGGGCGTGGACACGGCACAAATATCATCGCGCTGTCCGGCATCAACTATATAGTTCATTGTGAATAATCTCTTTCGTTCTTTTCTTTTCTTTTCAAGTTGAGCAAACGCTATCTCAGGGTGCTCCAATAGTGGAAATCACACTGGCGCTCCACCTCCCGCTCCACAGTGTCGGGAAGCGAGGAGAAGAAGTCATGGCCAGTGATGCGCTCCACCTCATCCACGCTCACGGCCGCCTCCTGCATACCGCCCTTGACCTTGCCATTGTTCATCACGAACCCTATGGCACGCGGCGGATTGGCATACGGCGCAAGTATCACCTTAAAGAAACGCTTTGGCACACTCACGCGACTGTCGCCGATGGTCTCGGTCAGGCGGTCGGTCAGCACCGGGCCACTCACTATGACGAGCACACTGTCATGGCGGGCCCACGTGCGGCACTTCTTCTCCAGATTGCCCCACGCACCCGAATTGAGCGAATGGTCCTGCGGACAAATATTTGTCATATAAAACGACTCGGTCATTGCCTGCGCGTCCCACTTCATGTCACCCGCCGGAGCCATGTGACCGCGGTCGTAGCCCGAATAGCTATAGTCGTAATCCTCGGCGCATCCCGCCACCGATTCGTCAGCCACGAACTTCTTTGCTCGTGCCACTTCGCCCTCCGTCTCGGTGCCCAGCAGTTCCCATGCCACCCAGTTGGGCAGATGCTTCTCGCTGTTGAACGACACATCAAATCCCTTATAGTCCACCCTCTGCTCCACGAGCGACGGGTTGGTCACCACCATCATCAGATTGCCGTACGATTCGGCCGCAGGGTTCACGGACAACTCCGTGCCACGACCCTCGTCATTACGACCAGATGATGCCGTGGGCGAAGCGTTAGACTCCTTAATGGTAAGTCCCACGACGAACAGTCCCACCACAATGAGGATAGCCCACAGGGGCACCTTCATACCTTTCGCCCTACTCGGTCGCCTATTCTGATTCGGTCTTCTTTGAGCCATAATGAATGTCAAGTAAACTCATTTATGATCTGCGATATGGCGCGTGCATCATCACGCGATGTCGCACTCGACACCGGCAGACTCAGCACCTGTCGCCCCAGCCTCTCCGCCACAGGCAACTTGCCCTGCAAACCATATCCGCTCAGGGCCGGCTGCATGTGAGGCGGCACAGCGTAGTGAATATCGGTAGCCACTCCACGCGATTCGAGATATGCCTTAAGCTCATCACGACGCTCACAGCGCACCACAAACTGATGCCACACACATTCGCGCACATTGTCATCCGCAACCCCGGCGGGCAACACTATGTCAGGATGCGTTATCTCCTTAAAATAAGTCTCTGCATTGAGTCGTCGGGCATCATTCTCCTCATCGATATGACGCAGCTTCACCCCCAGCATAGCCGCCTGTATCGGGTCAAGCCTGCAATTATATCCTGCATATATGTTATTATACCGGCGGTCACTGCCATAATTGGCCAGACAGCGCACTACCCGGGCCAGCTCGGCATCAGATGTCGTGACGGCTCCGGAATCTCCGAGCGCACCCACATTCTTGGTGGGATAGAAACTGAATGCTCCTGCATGGCCGATGCCTCCGGCCTCGCGTCCGCCCGTCACTCCGGCGGCCGAAGCACGTCCACCGATAGCCTGGGCTACATCCTCGAGCACAAGCCACCCATGACGACGCACCTCGTCGGCCATCTCCTCGTCCCAGCACACACGTCCGTAAAGATGCACCGGCATTATGGCCTTCACGTTTGCAGCCTCTTCGCCAAGTTTCTTCAGTCCCTCGCGGACACTCCGCCCCGAGAGATTCATCGTGGTCTCATCAGGCTCGATAAACACCGGGCGCAGTCCCGCATCAATCACGGCAAGCACCGAGGCTATATACGTATTGGAGGGCACTATCACGCCATCCCCCTCTTTGAGGCGCCCCATCTGCACCCATGCCCTGAGCACCAGACGCAGAGCGTCCAGACCGTTGCTCACGCCTATGGCATAACCGCTGCCACACAGCCCGGCCATGGATTTCTCCAAAGCCTCCACCTCAGCGCCACCGATAAACCGGCCTGAGTCAATCACGCGCACGGCGGCCTCAACCAGTTCATCACGCCACGGAGCCGTCACCTTGCCCAGGTCAAGAAAAGGATACTTCATAGGGACAATTATTTAAGGCTGCGCATATATTCGTCAAAGTCGCGTATGTAGTCTTCCTCGGTGTAGAGTGTTGACGCCAGAGACAGACACACACTTCCCGACGAAAAATTATCAAGCGTATGCCAATAGCCCGGGGGCACGTACAGCCCCTGATAGGGTCGGTTAAGAGGGAATACCGTCCACTCCTTGCCATCGAAGACCCTCACGTCAAAACTGCCCGAAGCGGCAATGATGACAAGCTCCGTAGTGTGGTGGCTATGGCATCCACGACCCTCTCCGCCCGGCACATCATAAATCCAGAACACACGCTTGATGTCAAAGGGGATGACGCTGCCATTCTGCAGGAACGACAGATTGCCTCGCGGGTCGGTCACGCGCGGTATATCGATTATTCGGGGGACGTCTCTCATACTTATAATTATAGCGGTATATTAAAATGATACGCCTATTCGACTCCGTTGATGGCGAGAGCTGTCAAGTAGCGTCCATAGTCACTGTTACCCATAGCCCGCCCGAGCGAATCGAGGCGTTCGGCCGTAATCCAGCCCTTACGGAAGGCTATCTCCTCGAGCACTGCCACCTTGAATCCCTGGCGCTTTTCGATGGTCTCCACAAAATTGGAGGCTTCCATGAGCGAATCGGTCGTGCCGGTGTCAAGCCACGCGAATCCACGTCCGAAGCGCACCACATTGAGGCGGTCATCCTCCATATACAGCTGGTTGAGCGTGGTTATCTCAAGCTCGCCACGCTTCGAGGGACGCACGCGGGCAGCCATGTCGGCCACACCCGAGGGGTAGAAATAGAGGCCCACGACGGCGAGATTGGAGGCCGGAGCCGAGGGTTTCTCTACAATCTCCACAGCCTTGCCACGCGAGTCGACAGTAACAACGCCATAGCGCTGAGGATCGGTCACCGGGTAGGCGAATACCGAGGCACACCCCTCTTCCGCCGACTTCACCGCAGAGGCCAGCATGCCGCTGAAACCCTGACCATAGAATATATTGTCACCGAGCACCATGCACACCGCATCGTCGCCCACGAACTCGCGGCCGATGAGAAATGCCTGGGCAAGTCCCTCGGGACGCGGCTGCTCGGCATACAGAAGACGTGTGCCGAAGTCGCTGCCGTCGCCCAACAGGCGTCGGAACAGCGGAAGGTCTTCCGGCGTAGATATAATGAGTATATCGCGGATGCCGGCAAGCATCAGCACCGACAGCGGATAATACACCATCGGCTTGTCATATATCGGTATCAGTTGTTTGGATATGCCCTTTGTGATGGGATAGAGTCGTGTTCCCGACCCTCCCGCAAGTACTATGCCTTTCATGCCTGTTCGCTAACCTGAGGATACATTTTTCGATAATAGTCTTTATAAGCCTCTGAGGTGACACCGTCGGTCCACTCACAATTGTCAAGATACCACCTGACGGTCTTCTCTATGCCCTCGGTGAAGGGGGTTTCGGGATACCAGCCAAGCTCAGAAGCTATCTTCGATGGGTCGATGGCATAGCGGCGGTCATGGCCCGGGCGGTCGGTGACGTAGGTTATCAGGTCGCGGCTCACCGCGCTCCTGTCGCAGCGGAGCACCGTGCCATACTTCTCCGGCTCAGCGTCAACAAGGCGCCCTATCACATCTATTATAGTGGAAACGATGGTGATATTCTCCTCCTCGTTAAAACCACCTATATTATATACCTCGCCCACGCGCCCGTGAGTGAGCACCATATCTATAGCCTTGCAGTGGTCCTCGACGTAGAGCCAGTCGCGCACGTTGCGTCCGTCGCCATAGACAGGGAGGCGCTTGCCGTGGAGCACATTATTAATGACGAGCGGTATCAGCTTCTCGGGAAATTGGTACGGGCCGTAATTGTTGCTGCAGCGGGTGATGTTGACCGGCAGCCCGTAGGTGTGCCAATAGGCCTCCACCATAAGGTCGGCACTCGTCTTAGCCGCCGAGTAGGGCGAGCGGGGTGCCAGAGGGGTGACCTCAGTAAAGAATCCCTCGCCGAAGCATTTCAGCTCACCGCGCCCTTTGATTACCTCCTCTACATCGTCGGTCAGCGGAGGACGCTGAGCCTCCGCGAAGTCTTTGGGGAGTGAGCCATATACCTCGTCGGTGGATATCTGCAGATAGCGCTTGCCGCCGCGATAACGGGGACGGCCGGTGGTCTCATCGGTGCCGTCGAGCCATGCCTTGCGGCAACATTCGAGCAAACACTGGGTGCCTATGACATTGGTCTCAAGAAACACACGCGGATTGTGGATACTGCGGTCCACGTGGGTCTCCGCAGCGAAATTGACCACATAGTCCGGGTCGTGCTCCTCGAGAATCCGGGCCACACACGCACTGTCGCATATATTGCCACGGACGAACTCTACCCTCCCCTGCTCGATTTCCGAAGCTATGGAGGCGAGGTTGCCGGCATAGGTCAGCGCATCAAGCACTATGATGCGGGCATCATCATGCTTACGAAGGATATACTTCACAAAATTCGCGCCGATAAACCCGGCGCCACCCGTAACAAGATACTTCATCGGCGCTAAACTTTAGTATTTATGCAATTTTTTTTGCATTTGAAAAACTGCTCACAGACCCTTCTGGGGCCATTTCAGTGCAAATATAGCGATTTTTTCGTCAAAAAATACAGATTTTTTTAACTCTTCACTCAACACTTTTGCGAGTAGCGCTGTTATACTTATGTCTTCGGCAAACGAGCTGAGACACAAAATAAAATTTAGTTATTAGTCAAGTTGTTATTAACAAAAGTTCGTCGTTGAATTGTTATTCATAACGATTCAAAAAAAACATTAAAAACTCTACAAAAATGAAAAAGATTGCTTTACTCGCTCTTATCGCAGCCGCAGGTGCTATGAATGCTCAGGCTGAAAAGGTTGCTTACTTTAACCCCTCATTCGGTCAGAACTGGTCGTTAGGTGTTGACGGTGGTGTTACCACTCCTCTTACCGGACAAGCCTTCTTCGGCTCAATGCGCGGCGCAGCTGGTCTCCACTTGCAGAAACAGCTCACTCCTACTTTCGCTCTCGGCGTTGAAGGAATTGCATCATTCAATACATCTTCATGGGGTGACGTTAAGTCATCAACCGTAGTAGACAACACTTATGTAGGCGCATACGGCGCAGTTAACCTCTTCAACCTCTTCGGAGGCTACCGAGGCACCGTCCGCCCCTTCGATATTGAAGCCGTAGCAGGCGCAGGTTGGGGTCACGATTACTATAATGACGCCGTAGGTAAGGATCACAACTACTTCGCCACCAAGGCCGGTCTTAACTTCAACTTCCATCCCAGCGAACGAGTTACCATCTCAGTTAAGCCCAGTGTAATCTACGACATGAGCGACGTCAATGTATCTCAGACCTCTGCCGCTTATGATGTCCGCAAAGCCAGCTTCGACTGCCTTGTAGGTGTAACTTACAACTTCGGTGGTTCAGGCTTCAAGACCGTTACTCCCTACAATCAGGCTGAAGTTGACGCTCTCAACGCCCGCATCAATGACCTCCGCTTAGAAAATGACGCCACCGTAGCAGCTCTCGCAGCTTCACAGGCCGAAGTAGCCGCCACACAGGCTCAGAGCGCAGCACTCGCCGCTGACCTCGCCGCTTGTCAGAATCGCAAGCCCACTGTAGTCAAGGAAGTTACCAACAACCTCAGCAGCGTACGCTACGTGTTCTACAAGGTTGGTTCTTCAAAGATTACCGCCGACCAGCAGCCCAACGTAGTGATGATTGCCGATTACCTCAAGAATCATCCCAAATCAACAGTTGTAGTCAAGGGTTATGCTTCACCCGAAGGTAATCTCGAATTCAACATCAAACTCGCCGCTGCACGTGCCGAATCAGTTAAGAACGAGCTCGTCAAGAAGTACGGCATCTCTGCTTCACGCATCAAGGCTGAAGGCGAAGGCATCGGCAAGATGTTCTCAGAAGAATCTTGGAACCGCGTTTCCATCTGCACAATCGATGAATAATACGACGATTGATTAATTTACTAATAATCACCCTCGGCGGTGTGCCCCCAACGGCACACCGCCTTTTTCCGTATGCCGGGGCCTGCTGACACAACCCGGCAAGACACGCACAGACAGCAAGAGATAGGCGCCCATCTGACATCGGCGCCCTACGCGCGCCGTTCTGTCATGGTCCTGTAAACCCCGAGCATCTCCCTACGGTCGGTGGTCGGGGTGAATATATCAATACCCTGCGGGTATTTGCTGCGCCTAACGAATAAAATACTCCTAATGATGAATGTGCGCCTAACGATGAATACATGTGGAGGGAGGAGAGAGCGATGATGTCGGGATGAGTGCACTTTAGGCGATTGATTGGGAGTATTTGGTTAATCAGAAAAAATTAGTACATTTGCGATGTCAATCTGCGGATTGGCGAAGACATATTAATTGATAGCGTTTATCAACGCTCATTTGACAAACTGAAATCTGGAAAATTTCTTATCAAGG
>CAZNBC010000051.1:0-8650 GCA_964571125.1 uncultured Bacteroides sp. | reverse complement strand
CAGAATAATAAGTTCTAAGCAACCGAAGATATGAACATAGAGCATACGATAGCCAACGATGTCTTACTTGGACAGGTGTGTGAGCTCCTTGCCGAAGGGAGGCGGGTAAAACTACGCGCCAAGGGCGATAGTATGCGCCCCTTTATCCATGGTCAGGAGGATACTCTGCTGCTTGCACCGGCGGTCAAGGTGTGTAGAGGCGATGTGGTTCTTGCAAGGACGACTGAAGATCTCTATGTGGTCCACCGCGTTCTCCGCATGGAGGATGATAGCGTGGAACTGGGAGGTGACGGGAATCTCTTCCGGCGTGAGACATGCACCCGGACTCACATTTATGGAATCGTGGAGGCCATTGTCCGCGACGGAAGAACCCGGGGCATGACCTCAATGTCAGCGCGGTTGCTTGCTCTTGGATGGAGGGTGTGTCTTCCTTTCAGGCGCGTATGGTGGATAGTCCGGCAGGCATTGCATTCGGTCAGGCGACTTTCCGAAGCGGGCTACTGAACTCAAGAAATGATGAGAGTTACTGCCATGCAGTAGCAAACACCAAATTAAGACATTTGTAATCAATAAAATAGCAATAAACAATCAAAACAGTAATATTATGAATGAGAATGGTACAAAAGAAAAGTATGTGAAACCGGAATCCGAGATCGTAAAGCTTGAACTTGAGCAACCGATACTCAGCGGAAGCGGGGCCGACTTCGGTAATGGTGGCCGGTGGGGATTTTAACTAATATTTATTCAGGATGATATCATTATGAAGATAAAGAATATTTTTAAGGTACTTCCGTTGCTGGCAGTCTTAGCAGCCTGCCAGTCGGAAGAATTTCAGCAGAGCATGGCTCCTAAACGTCTGCTTACCGTAAAGGCATCCCTCCCCGCCTCAGGTGAGTCCCGGGCATTGATTCCTTATGGCTATCAGGACACTGCCAGAGAGGTTTTCCAATGGTACGGAGGGAGTAATGAGATGCCTGCCGATTATATTACGCTGTTTAATATTACAAATTTCGCAGATAATCATTTGGATGTTAATAAAGAAACGCCGGTATTGGAAGTAGATGAAATAAACGGCAAGCAAGCGACTTTTACTTCAATATCAGATTATCCGGATTTCTCAGTGAAAACCGGAGATATCCTTCTTGCTGTTCTTTCATTTTGTACGCCGGCTAATATTGAGGCTACCAGAGAGAATTTAGGTAATGCAGTTTCTTTCCAAGCAGGGAGCTACCTTTACGATCAAAAAATTGTAGAAGATCCAGACACTAACATCTTGGCGTTAAGGCACGTGCACATGATGATGCACATGTATGATATTGTCAAAGTTGAGGAAGACGGGGTGATTCCTGAATTGCACTTAAAGCATCTGTCTGCCCTGTTTAGAGTCACCTTGCGAAATGAAACAGGTAAAAATTTATTTGACGATGTGTCTGAATTAGTTTTCGAATATCCTACTGGAGATGACTGTGTCTTTATATATGGCTTTAACTATCTTAGCGTGGCCGGGAATGAGACCGAAGGCTTTTATCTGAAAGAGAATTTTAAAGCTCCCGAAAAAAGACATCCATTAAATCCGACACCTCCTGACTCGACGGTCACTCATTCCTACAAAGCTACTCATCGAATAAATCAACCTTCTAACATCTCTCCGGGGATCCCGCTTGAGAATGGCAAGACCTACGAGTTATATGCAGTCGTTACTCCAAGAATCGGACCTACTCTCACAGGCAACGAATTCACTATCAATCTCTACAATAATGGTGCCGAATCAGGTTATGGGAAATTCGAATCTTGTGTGAAATATTCAATTACTATAGATAATTTTAATATACCTATCGAGGCCGGGAAACGCTACTGGTTTAACCTCACTGCCGTCAACGAGGAAGAAGGTGGACCAAAACTGATGTTTACACGGGACTGGTTGGCAAAACATCCTGATCAAGCCGAAAATCAAGGCGAGTAAACCCTATCATGGTAAAAACCATATATCTATGAGAAAAATTGACGGACTTGCAATGCGCAAGCTTGGAAAAGAAGCCGTGATAGTGGCTGAAAGTCTTGACCTTGTGGATTTCGACAGACTTGTCTCCCTTAACGATTCAGCGGCCTATATATGGGAGGGGCTGCCCGATAAGGATTTTGATGTAGAAACCATAGTAAAGCTGCTGACAGACCGCTACGATGTGGATGACGCGACTGCACATAAAGATGCAGGCGCATTAATCGATGTGTGGCTCAAGGCAGGTATAATAGAGAAAGGTTAACCTTTTCTGTATATCAAGGTTAGGTCACTTCGTAGCCTAAGATCCCACAGTAATCCTCCATAATGGACATAGATCACTATTCTCCGACTCCGTTGTGTCAGTTGGCCTCGCTCCTAAGGTCATCCTTATGGCAGAGCGAGGTCGATCTGCGCCCATTTGCAAGCAGTTCTGTTGACTGGTCGGAGATAGGCAGGATGGCCACTGAGCAGACGGTGGCAGTGCTCGTCGCAAAAGCTGCAATGTCGCTCCCGGAAAGCCTCCTCCCGCCCAAAGGATGGCTTCGCAATGCATATGCAATGATTGAGCGGAACCGCCGTACGCATCTGCTTCTTGACAGCTGCGTGGCCGAAGGGGGCAGCCGACTGGAAGACGCCGGGTTGACTCCCGTTTTGCTCAAAGGTCAGGCTTACGCCCGTTGTTATCCTGAACAGTGGTTGCGTCAGTGTGGCGACATTGATCTCTATGTCGGTGAGGCGGCATATATGTCAGCTTTCAAGACTGTTTTCAAAAGAGGCTGGGAGTGTGACAAGGAGATCGATCCCAAAGCCAAACATTTTGGATGTAGGCTGCATGGTGTCCGCGTCGAGATTCATCGCGTAGCTGCCTGTCTCGCTTCGCCGTGGGCCAATAAGCGTTTTGAGGCATGGAGTCGGCAGCAGCTGTCATCCGGCGGTCGGTCAGTTTCTATCGGCGATAGGGCCATCGCAGTGCCATCAGCGATTTTTGATGTAGTCTTCGTGTTTCTCCATCTCTATAACCACTTCATCAATGGCGGTGTGGGTCTGCGGCAGATCTGTGACTGGGTGATGCTGCTTCATGCTCATGCGGGGTCTATTGATGAGACGGAATTGAAAAAATGTCTGCAAGCCTTCGGTCTCATGCGTGCATGGCGGAAATTCACACCAATCGCTGTTGACGTCCTTGGATTGCCGAAGCCGGAGTGTCCGTTCTATTCATCCTCATGCAGGCGGAAAGCTGAAAGGATTTTGGACATCATCATGCGCGAGGGTAACTTCGGTAAGTTCATCAAAAGGCGTTCGCAGCGGCCGGCGGACTACTGGCGGGGGAAATTCCACACGTTGACTCATATTAGCCGCCGGATATTTTCGATAATGCGTATAGATTTCGTGACCGGGACAATGGCTTACGGGCGTTTCTTGCTTCTGGGTTGTCGGCATGTGGTCAAGGATAAATTTTTTAAGGTATGACCATGTTGGTGGCAATGAGGAAATTGACCCGCGGTTTCCGTCTGAAACTGGCTATAAGTACAGGGACTGGACTGCTCAGAGTGTTTGCTGATCTGGCCTTTGTAGCTTTGAGCAAACAGGCGGTTGACATCGCCACGGGCAATGCAGGTGGCCGGTTGAAAGTCTGTATGATAGCGTTGGTGGCAATCATTTTGTTTCAGCTTGTGTGCTCGGCTATCAGGAGTCGCACCGCCGAACTCTCCGAGGCGGCGATGAAAAACGCTCTTCAAGATAGATTTTTCAGCCGTTTGCTTGTCACGGTCTGGAATGGTCGTGAAAAGTTTCATTCAGGCGATATGTTAAGTCGCCTCACGGACGACTGTCGTATAGTGGCCGAGACGCTTTGTCGAACTCTCCCTACCATGCTTGTCGCTGCCTTTCAAATGTTGGCCGCCTTTGCTTTCCTGTGGCACTTTAGTCCTGCACTCGCAATTCTCCTCTTCCTTCTGCTGCCCCTATTCATGTTGGCGGGGAAAGTGTTTTTCCGTAAGGTCAGACATTATACGAAGCGCATACGCGAAATCGAAGGCCGTCTTCAGGAACGGATGCAGGAAAGTCTCCAACATCGCATACTTTTGCTCGTTTATGGGCAGGTTGTCCGTGCCGTCAATACAGTCGGTTATCTACATCGCTCAAGGTATAACTATTTCCGTAGGCGTACCGATATCACAATTTATTCCCGCTCGGCAATTATGGCAGGGTTTGAGGCGGGATATCTTGCCGTCTTTTTGTGGGGAATAGTCGGATTACGACGCGGGACGGTGTCCTTCGGGCTTATGACAGCCTATCTTCAGCTTGCGGGTCAGATACAGCGGCCAATGGCTGAGCTGGCAAGGCTTCTGCCCGGCTTCATCCACTCGCAGGCCGCCTTCGCACGCCTTGATGCTATAGAATCACTTCCGGTGGAAGAGGGCATTGTGGGCTCTGTCCCTATCGCGGCTTCTGTTCCCGCAGGAATAAGTTTAGAGAATGTCACTTTTACCTATCCCGGAAAAAATTCTCCGGTTCTGCGACATTTCAACTATACCTTCGCGCCGGGAAGCCGCACTGCCATCATGGGTGAGACGGGAGCGGGTAAAAGCACGTTGCTGCGGCTGATCCTGTCGCTGCTGCATCCGCAAGAAGGGATGATCGGAGTTTTCAACAGTGCTGGCGTAATGGAGAATCTTACTCCTGTTTCAGCTATGACACGCAACAGGATCGTCTATGTCCCGCAGGGCAACAGTCTGTTGAGCGGCACGATACGTCAGAATCTTCGCATAGGTAATCCTGATGCTACGGACGCAGAAATGTATGCCGCTCTCCATGCTGCTGCCGCAGATTTTGTAGCGGATCTCGAACATGGGCTTGATACAATGTGTGGCGAACATGGCGATGGATTGAGTGATGGGCAGGCGCAGCGTATTGCCATAGCCCGCGGACTCCTACGCCCGGGAGGTATTCTGCTTCTCGATGAAATAAGTGCCTCGCTCGACGAGGGAACGGAAATGCTGCTCATGCAGCGATTGACGGACTACTGCCGTTCGCATACCTTGCTCTTGGTGACTCATCGCCCTAATGTGGCGTCATGCTGCGACACTATTCTTCAGATCTGCAAGCCACAATGATTGGTGTAACTTTCCAGTCACCAAGCGTATTAATGTTATATTTTTAGGTGAAAACCTTTATATGATTATAGATTTTACATATCTTTGCGGTGATAATAGGACTATGATGCCTGATAGGATCTGTATTGACAATATTGTGGTCGTTTGCCGGAAAAAGAGTATGCTGTAGATTCTTCTTTCCCGGAGATCCGGTGGTCAATCATAGACAATTGCTCACCCTATTCGCTCTACAAAATACTGCCTACGATGACTGAATCACCCAAACTGACAACGACATACAGGATGGCTTACGGGCGCGCCGTGCCCTACCTCTGTGGTGGGAGTATCGCCGCCATACTCCTGATTGCCGTTAACCTTCTGATTAATGGTGTATGGTGGGTCGGTGGTGGGATGGGCATTTGCGCGGTGATAATGGCCGTATGGATGGCTTGGATGCTCCGTAATCCACCGGTATATATCGTTGACGATGTCTCCATCACGCTGAGAAGCATGGGTCGGCAGACCATCTATCCCATTGATCGAATCGAACGCATACAGTATTTTGACCTCGGGGTTGAATACTCGCGCGGCACAAACAATGCCCGCTTTCAGGTCGGAATCTACTTTGACCGCAGCTTGTTCAAGAGCGTAGAGCCGATAGCATTCTGTCCCGACGACCGCGACGGCTTCGTCAACGCCATCCTCGCTCTCAACCCCACAATCCCTGTCAATCGTAAAGACCGGCACCCGAAGTGACGGGGATTTTCTCATTGCTTTGCAAACTATTCCGGCGGTGGTTTACGTTTAACATAATGTTATGACAGTTGGTGAATTTGCAGATATGGTCAGGGCGAAGCTGCCCTATACCGCCAATAGGCAGCAAGGGCTGCTTATTGACGCGCTTGCCCGTTTCTGCTCGTCTGCCACTCCTTCCGACTCCGTGTTCATCATCAACGGCTATGCCGGCACGGGCAAAACATCGCTCACGGGCGCGCTTGTCAAGGCGCTTGAGGAGGTGGAGCGCCCGGTGGTGCTGCTCGCCCCGACCGGACGTGCCGCCAAGGTGTTCAGCGCCCATTCCGACCATCCCGCCTACACCATACACCGCAAAATCTACCGCGGACCTTCGGGCAACCTCTCGTCGGGGTTCACTATGCTTCAGGATAACCGCCTTGCCAACGCCGTCTTCATCGTCGACGAGGCGTCGATGATAGGTGACCACGAATCAGAATCCACCTCGATGACACCCAACAACGGTCTCCTTGAAGACCTGCTGCAATATGTGTTCACGGGCGACAATTGTCGGCTCATTCTTCTCGGCGACGTCGCGCAGCTCCCCCCGGTGGGATGCACGGAAAGTCCTGCCATGTCACCCAAACGCTACAAGGAACTCGGACTTCACGTCTCGCGCGCCGTCCTCACCGACACCGTCCGTCAGGCACGCCATTCAGGGATACTCCGCAATGCCACATGGCTGCGCCGCGCAATGCTCGTCGACCCGCTCCCCGAACCCAAAATCATCCTCAGCGGCTATCAGGACGTCTCCGTCGTGGAGGGCGAGGAGGTTCTCGATGCCATCGGTGACTGCTACCGTGAGGCAGGTCCGGGGGCGACTGCCGTCATCACCCGTTCCAACCGCCGCGCGACCGCCTTCAACCTCGGCATCCGCTCGCAGATTCTTGACTACGAGGAGGAACTCGTCAAGGGTGAGCGGCTCCTCATAGCCAAGAACAACTACACATGGTCAGCCAAAATCAAAGGTCTCGACTTTATTGCCAACGGTGATGTCGCCGTCGTGTCGGCAGTTCACTCGACGGAGGAGAAATATGGCTTCCGTTTTGCCAACGTGACCCTCAATCTTCCCGACCGCGACGTCGACGTCGAGTGCCGGATATTCCTCGACACCCTGACCGACGAGAGCGCATCGCTCTCGCGCGAACGCATGGAGGCGCTTGCTCAGGCGCGCATGGCTGACCCCGAGGTCAATGCCCCGGATGTCCCCTACGAGACCCGTCTGCGCCGTCTGCGGACCGACGAATATTTCAACGCCCTTCAAGTCAAGTATGCCTACGCCGTCACCTGCCACAAGGCTCAGGGTGCGCAGTGGCCCAACGTCTTTGTCGACATGGGTGGAATCCCTCCCGAAGCCCAGGGTCTTGACTTCTACCGCTGGCTCTACACCGCGACATCGCGCGCGACCTCCCATCTCTACTACATGAATCCCGACGAAGCCCTGTGTGAATAGTGCGGTTTTTGAAAAAATTCGTATATTTGCACTTTGAAACCCCTCTGACCATCAATCATTGATAATATGGACGGCAGCACCACCTCAAATCCTTCAACCGTGACCCCGGACTCCAAGTGGAGCGAGATAGAGCATCTTCCCGAGTGGGACGAGGAATTTTATCATGTCTATACCGCCAAGAAATTTGGCAAATGGCTGATGCTCAAAACCCTCCGCCCGGAGTATAAGAATGTCCCCGAGTATGAGCGGATGATTGAAAAAGAGTTTGATGTGCGCTACAATCTCGCTCATCCCAACATCATCATGATTAATGATTTCGAGGAGGTCCCCGGACTGGGGAAGTGCATCATCACCGATGACGTCTATGGCGACTCTCTCGCCAAGCTTATCCGCGAGAAGAAGGTTACCGAGGAACACCTCTACAAGCTCCAGCATCAGCTCCTCGACGCTCTCGACTACATTCAGACCAACCACCTCGAGCATCACCCGCTCACCCCCTCGCGCATCATCTTCACCGAAAATGTCGGCAACCTCAAGCTCATTGACGTCGGCTTCGACCAGAAGTCACACATCACGCCGACCGATGCGAGTGAGGACATCCGCAACTACGGCAAAGTCCTTTCGGCAGCCCTCGATGCTGTCGGGACACCGCATCCGCGTCTGCGCAAGGTGGCTGAGCGCTGCATGAGCGATGACCTCTCCAAGCGCTACCCCGACGTCAGCTCCCTGCGTCTCGCCCTTGCCGACCGAAAGCGCAACAATCTCTACCTCGCGGTCATCGCCTTCCTCGTTGCCATGATAGCCCTGCTCCTCTGGCTTAACTCCCCCTACCGTCCAGCTCCCTCATCCGACTCAGCTAACAGCATCACTACCGAATCCACCAACTGATTTTATGCCGGTTACGATAAAGGCCATCGAGCCAACCAAGTCACAGATAAAGAAATATGTAAATTTCGGGATTGACCTCTATGAAGGTAATGACTACTACGTCCCCAACCTGATATTTGACGAGGTCCACACCCTCCTTCCCGACAAGAACCCTGCCTTCGACTATTGCCGCGCCCAGTCATTCATGGCTTACAAGGACGGCAAGCCCGCGGGTCGCATCACCGCGATTATCAACGACCGCCTCAACGAAAGCACCGGCAAAAAGCAGGCGCGCTTCGGCTTCGTCGATTTCATCAATGACAACGACGTGGTCGACGAACTTTTTGCCACCGCCGAGCAGTGGGCGCGTGACCGGGGAATGACTGAAATCATCGGTCCCATGGGCTTTACCGACATGGACCATGAGGGTATGCTCGTCGA